>JAICVW010000022.1 GCA_025935105.1 Nitrososphaeraceae archaeon | reverse complement strand
ATTCAAAAGGCGAACCACTTTCTACTGTGAGCGGATTAGCGGTATGTAGATGTGGAGCATCAAAGAACAAACCATTTTGTGACGGTACGCATGCGATAATTGAATTTTCAACTGATAATAAAGTCGGCGATAGCATTAGTAATAGTGTGGAGAAGAAAATAATTAAAGATAAAAGGAAGGACTATCTTGGCAGGAAGATTACAGTTCATGATAATAGAAAAATTTGTTCTCATGCTGCTGAATGCATAAACAATTTGCCAACTGTCTTCAAGCTCAATTCAAGACCGTGGATTGATCCTGATGCCTCTGAAATAAATAAAATAGTGGATACGATAGGAAAATGCCCATCTGGTGCTCTCAGCTATTCAATTGATGGTATAGAGTATAGAAATCAAAGTGATAGAAATCCGATGGTCACAGTGTCCAAAGATGGGCCGTATGTTATTAGTGGTGGTGTTGAACTTATTGGTAATAATGTCCAATTTGGAGATGGAGCATCAAAAGAACATTATACTCTTTGTCGTTGTGGTGCATCCAATAACAAACCATTTTGCGATGGTATGCACAAAGTAATTGATTTTAAAGATGACAACTAAATACAACTTCTGATTTTTAGGTTGATAGTGCCGCAACTCTTGTAATACAGTTCCTCATTTCAAGACAGTTTGACTGGATTATTACAAAATACGCAGATCATAAACTCCTTCAGTACACTAAAGATCTCAACGATATTCATTGAATCCAAATGTAAATAAGACTCAAAGTTTGCCTTTCTTGGGGAATCCGGCATTTGTTTTTTGCGCTGCTAATAAGAGAATGGTGGCCATCATGTTAGTAATATATCCCTTACTTGATTGTCTGTTAATTGGGCTAATTACTTATTATTGGGAGTAATTTTTAACTGCCGTTCCCTTGTTTTAACTGTTCAACTGCTTAGCTGATCGTACCATACACCTTGAGATTACTTTCAAACTTTATTTTACACAATTAGTTTGTAAATGGATGCTATTTAAAATATCCTTGTAATTATATCCTATCGAGATTAAATGCACTATCAAGATGTTGTAAATACAAGAAACTAAATAATAAGTGATAAGAAAGATGAATAAATCAATAGACATATAAGGGCGGGAATCGGCTGAATACTCCCACTCAAATAATCAACCTCCGGGATGTTCTACGAGGACTGAATATCTATAGTAGCCTCATAAAACATACACCCAGTGGTATCTAGTTGAATCTGTCAATGTAGTTGCGTTTTACTCCATGCAATAGGACTGGTAAAACCTTATAGCCATTTTAATAGGAATTGATGGACTAGTCGCGTAACCTGACTAATCCAAGAATATTATCCATTTAGCACCCCCAATATAAAAGAGTTTAAATATACCGGTGATTGCTATTTAAACTCTTTTCCCGCAGGTAGATTCACTTTATCAATATGTCACTTTATCAAATTTTTTACCAGTGTATAAAGTCTTAAGCAGTTTTATGTAAAATGACAGTCCACTTAATTGCAAAGTAGGATCTAGACCATTTGAAGGAGGCCAATAGTTAGATATATTCTGGATAGATAAATTATTTTTATGATAAATCATGACCGCTGTCTACTAAAGTACAATAAGGAATAACTATAGCTTAAGTATATGTGTCCCATCGTTTATCCGATTTCACAGCTCCGACTCAATAGTGGGGCAAAGTCAACTTCTGAGATATTGACGTCAGAAGTTAGTATTCCTAGTATACTAGACATACTGGCAGTAATCCTAGATGATAAGTCCTTAACAATTTTTAGAGTAATAGCAGAATTAAACAATGTTGGAGCAGATAGCCATACTATTCGCATAAAGCTGTCACTTACTCACAAGGAGTATTATCACAGATTGGGAGCTCTTATCCAAAACAACCTAATAATAAGAAAAGATCACAACAAAAAATATATTCTCACATCTCTTGGTAAAGTAGTTTATAGTGCTCTAATATCTATTCAATATTCGCTAGGTAACATTTGGACGCTCAGGGCTATTGACATAGTTAGAATTTCTGATAACAAAATATACAAAGACATTGACAAGATTGCAAGCGGCTTAACAGACATACTCCTTCGTGAAGAGCAAATTAAAGAAATTCTTAAAAGATGAATCGAGAGAGGAACCTATATAATGCTTAAAAAAGAGTGAGATGCAGAAACATCATTGGAGCTACGAAGGAGATATTGGCTATTATTGATATATGGTAGAAGAATGCATCGGAATGACACCGGCCAGTAAGGTCAAGTTTCAGTCAACCTTAGTAGGCAGAACTATTAAGAACATCTCTCGGTCCGTCAAAGTTTTTGTTGTTGTATTTTAGCCCATTCTTCAAGTGCTTCTTTCGTGCTGGTATACTTAGTTCATTTATTTAATAAGCTAATGTATTCATATGCGCCAACCGTATTGTCAAAAGCATAATGAAGCTTTTGGAATTGTTTTCTAAATTCAGTAACATCCTTTGCTACTATTTGTGGATCCTGCTTATCAATCACCACTCTCTTTATGAAACATGCAATCTCATTCATCTCTCCCTCTTTCATTCCTAATCTGGTCGTTTCAGGGACGCCGATTCTCACCCCGCTTGGATGCATATAATGTCTTCCCGCTTTAATATCTCCGGGTAATAATTGTCTGTTCAAAATAATATTGGCCTTTTCTAAGTCTTTCTCAATTGAACCACCGTCACCAAATCTAGAAACATCCACTGCAATCTGATGTGAGGCCGTATAACCTTTTTTCTCTCCTAAGACGCCAAAGCCAAATTTGACTAGGTCTTCAGCAAGGGCCCGAGCATTTTTGATTACTTGTTTAGCATAATCTTTTCCAAATTGTAATGATTCTGCTAATGCTATGGCCTTGCCGGCAACATGATGTAGATGATGGCAGCTTGTATTACCTGGAAAAACTGCCTTCTTGATTGCATCTGCATGTTTTTCTAAAGATACGATAATCCCACCCTGAGGTCCCCAGAGTGTTTTATGCGAGCTCATAGTCATAGAATCTGCTCCCTCTCCCATTGGGTCTTGAAATTCACCCCCAGCAATTAATCCAGCTACGTGAGCCCCATCATAGTTTATATGCATACCATGTTCATGCATGAAATCGGATAACTCTTTCACGGGATGGGGAAAAAGGAAGAGACTGCCTCCAAACATTCCAAGTTTTGGTGATCGTCCACTGCGTGCCATTTCTTGTATCTTTTTTTTGGTCTGATCGACGTCTATCGTCATTTCTTCCCTAGAAAATGGATAGTACTCTATATTTAACCCATGAACTAGGCCTGCTGTGCCAAAATTCTCCTTTTTCCCATGTGAAATGTGTCCTCCATTCGGAATTGAGGCTGCCAACATATAGTCTCCAGGATGTGAAAAAGCGGCATAAACAGCAAGGTTGGCTACAACGCCAGATGTCGCCCTACAATCTGCAAACTCTGATCTGAAAACCTTCTTTGCCAGCTCGTTGCATATTATTTCCACCTGATCGATATATACACAGCCCGCATAAACCCTCTCACCTGGCCATCCCTCAGCATATCTGTTACCAAAGTCTGATGTTAATGCTTCTCTTACTGCTGCACTTGGTATATTTTCACTCGCGATTAGTGGAATTGATTTACTGAACCACTGATGATGTCCTTTCATTAGCTTGAATATATTATCATAGGCATCTTTAGCGCTCAACTTTATATAGCAACTAGCTTTCCTATCGTAGTCCTAATTTAAGATATCGCATTGTGAGCTCATCAGGATTTGATATACTAATCCACATTTTCTCACCAGTTAAACTATAGCTTTCATTCTGTTTTTTGGGGTTCGCGAGAGTTGAAAAGCTAACGGAAGATCAATTGGAACGAGTATGATTTAGAGCAGAGGGTTAATTTCACTCCTAAATGATATATAAATTAGGAATAAAAGTCCGAAGACCCAAGAGCAGAGCACAATGTATTTGGGCTGATAACAAATATCAAACGTTTCTAGTACTACATCCCTTTACAATCGATACATTAAAGCCCATATGGAAGGAATGAAATGGTAAGCCCAAAACGGGATGGAACAACTGTTTTCCTACACCAATAATATAAGAAAGCAAGAAGTAGTGTGGATAAAAAGATTCTTTGTTTGGATGGCTCAAGAGCTTTAGACGAATCCAGACTAGATATAAGAGATTAGCATCACCTATGTAGGATTTATTCTGCTGTATAATGATTCTAATGCGGTTTTTCAGTTGAGTTCTTTGGCTAAAACTCTTTTAAGGTATAAAGCGATCAAAGGATCGATGATGAAATCATATCGCTGTAATACTTGTGACAAAGAAATTGTAGATAGAGGATTGGCTTATAAACATAAGAGAACCACAGGCCATGAGCTAAAACAAGCAGTCGCAAATACTTTATGATTCTGCTTTAACTATTAGACCAATGTGATGAGTCAATAGTGTTACATGCACCACCAGTTAAATTTCGTCTAAAACGTGTCGCGCAATATCATATAATATGCATTTCATTTTCAACCATGGTGTATTAACAATTTGGTATTACTCCTAGTTACTGAAAAGCCGAAAAGTTCCTTTGAACTATGTTGAAAGAATCTATTCGGCTACCTTAGGCCTTATTTATGTGTGAGCAGAATCCTAAAACATGATGTTACTTAGCCACGAGGTTTAACATTGTTTCTTCTTTGCCTGAAAAGTAATCCTTAAAGCGTGAGCTGAATGTAGTAATATCCACACTTGTATATCTCCTATCCTTCTTGTTCCAATTTTTGTTGTTTATTTTGTGATTAACATCTATTTTGTAAGGTATCATACTAACTATGCAATGCAATCAAAAGCTTTCTGTCCTAGGAATGAATGCAAAGAAGAAGATATCAGAACAGCTGCACCGTGTATTAAGATTAGATAGAAGACCTTTAATACATATTATGATAGATTAAATTTATGAATGGAAAGACCGGCACCATTTGGTAAGTTTAGATGCAATCAATATTTGTCAGATGCAATATATGTGAAATCGATATTTACATGAAGGATGTTCCAGAGCATACATCCAGTAAAGAGCACCAGGTTAATAAGGCGGAATTAGAGCGCAACTACGACAATTTGAGGCTTAAACGTTATATTAACGATAAATCTGCCATAACAAGCTGGATTTAATGGATATAATATGATGAGAAACACCTCTTCTAGAGATATCGTGATATTTTTTAATCGGTCGTTCCCCAGCGGAGCAAGATTTACTCTACAGTGAAGATGCAACAATAAATACCATACCGAAACTAAATGATTGGATGGATAGGCATCTGATGATGCTGCTTCTAAACCTTTATTCTTTCGATTCAGGACTTTTACTTTGTGTGTTTGTTTAATGTGACCAAAATCTTACTATAAGCTAGAGATGAAAGAGTTGAAAGCGAATTTGCTACTATTGTAGAAAATGTAGTTGCGCCTAAGATCCCAGAGACAATAGATCTTAATCTTTCTAACCATCATTTGCGGACCTGGTTTGATTAATTAAAATCCCAAAAAGCGCTTACCATTGGTAGTTAAAATATCTCTTAAAGGATTATATCTGCACCCTTTGAACGTCACATACTATTAGAGTACTTTCCTTCGATGCAGATACCTGTAAATTTTCCAATTATTATATGCTGCAATACTGTAATATTCACAGAATTTGGGAAGCGTGTCGTTAGATACCTTCTCAAAACTTGATTAAATTTCTGTCCCGTTATCATTTTTTACAATATAACCGCAACTCATTTTAGGGGCGAATAAGCCTTTTATCAGGAGGCATTTGTGAGAGTATGTGTAATATTTACAGTCTCTGCATTGAAACCCTTCTGCACCTTCATTAATTACATAACCCTCGTCGTAATTGAGCTTTCTTCCAGTCTTCTTTATAAAATCCCAGACGATATCTCCAGGGAGCATACCCACGCCCCTTGGCGAGAAGAACCTTGAAATACCATGATTGTTGTCTATTTCGCCCTCTACTACAAGACATTTCTTTTCATCTCCCAAGTTAAATTTACATTTTGAACATTTGGGCTCATCTTTATTAGCATAGTCTCTAGTACGATTCATGTAGTTGGCATCGTTTTTTGAGATCTTTCTTTTTGAAAACAGAACACGAAAAAAAGCTGAATCCTGTTCCGATGTCTCATACTCATCTTGAGATCCAGTCGACTTCGCTACAGCTGATTCCTTAGGTGTCATAACCTGAATGAATTCATATACGTCATTAAGACTAATAGAAGTTATAATCAAAAAAAATAATTTGTCTGTCAATACATAATTATCCAAAATCAATTTACGGGCCCCGCTTCCTGTTATTCATGATGTTTTTCAGAATACTATTTGCGATAAGAGCATCTAGTTAAATTACATGTTATGTTTAAACATGTAGATTAAAAACTAGAGAAGAGTGACTAATCATGATTTTGTTTTATAGAAGATTTAGAATACGACAAAATGGCTGAGGAGATAGCATGTGGTGAAGGAATTATCCCGAATTAGTGTTGGTACGAGAAGGACTAATGATGACGTACCTGCGGAGCCTGTGTCACAAAGCCCTACGTGAAGTAGGAGAAGATTTAAGCGAGAGGTATTCTGCAATCCCGATCGAAGGTCTAGAAAACAAGATGCCTCAATACGGCGGAATAATTTTAGACTCTCTTGAGTATTTGCTCAACTGCAAATATGAGTGTCTAATAGTTGTATTCGATTAGATCTAAGTGCACGGTAAGGGATTGATATCCTATATTCTGTTAGTAATTGTAGGCATCAGGTTTGGTATTGCCTTTCTATGTCGCATTGGTGGGATGGGCAGGACAGCCTTGTACTAATGTAAATCAGAGAACGTATATAAAATATGTATATAAAATCCCATCATTTAATTGGAAATATGGTAGAAACCAAGAGTCTGACAATTGTCAACAATGATGTTAAGCTATTAATAATGCCCCTACTGAGCTAACATGGTACACAAAATAGCTGTTCTAGTACCTCTTATCGCCATAGCAATCGTATTAGGCACTCTAGGACTTGTATTTGTACCTCCAGGAATCAAAAATACACCTACGGGATTTCCAAAAGGAACCATAAGAATAAACCATGATGTAATCAAGGTAGAAGTCGCAAATACGAGTGCAGAAAAGGAAAGATGGCTCATGTTCAGAAATGATAGGATGCCACTTGACTCAGCAATGATCCTGGTTTATGACAAGCCAGATCTGTACTCGATGTGGCTGCTGAATATACAATACAACCTTGATCTGATTTGGTTAGATGAAAATGGATCCGTAGTATATATGGTAAAAGATGTGCCTCCATGTAAGAGTACTTTCGACATTGCTGACTGCACCTACAAGAATACAGAGCCGGCAAAATATGTGATTGCTGCTACTTCAGGATTTATAGATAAACATCGAATTAATAAAAACTCGAGGATGGTCATAATCTCGATCTGAATAAATTTCAAATTTGAATCAAGCCAGAAAGCGGTTAGATCATTGTCTTTTTTTATTTTTTGTACCTCTATCATGTAAATGCCTTGACATAATAGTTATCCTCTTCTTTATCAATGAACTATCAGACAGAAAATCCCCAGAGCAACCTGAAGGATATGAGAGGCCCGGTAGTATATGTATCTGGACTTTTTCTCCTGCTGCAACCGCGCCCTTGCTCTCTGGTAACACCAGATAGCCATTTGCTCTAGTCAAGACAGTCATGTCTGCCGTATCACCTATTATTGGGGACGCTCTAATACCTGTTTTCGTTTCCCATGCAAATACGTATACAATTTTTGTAAATTCCCTGAACCTTTTGCGTGCCTGCCATTTTTCCATTAATGTTCCCTTTATTACAAGCCCGTTAGATTCTGGCAAACCTAAAAGATATTCGAGTAATGGCCTTGTTAATGCAATGAATGCATTGATAGCTCCCTGTATTGGTCCAGGCAGCATAATAATCGGTTTGCCCCTTAAAGTTCCAATGCCTGTGACTCTTCCGCGATCAAGCTTTACTCCATGAGCAAGAACGCCAGGCTTGCCCAATGAGTTTATTGAACGTTTAACAAAATCATATTTTCCCACAGAAGACCCAGCAATTGTGAGAATGAGATCAGCTTTGTCTAAAGCAGAAGTTAGCTTCCTTTTAATGCTACTAATATCATCTGGCGAAATACCTAAATTTATTGGTAATCCTCCAGCTTCGAGTACCAGTTTCGAAATAAAATGACTGTTAGTATCCAGAATCTTGCCATATTTAACTTCCTTCGAATTATCTGTTAGCTCATCCCCCGTCGGAATTATTGCTACTTTGGGTTTTTGATACACATATGTTTTGTTTATGCCAACCAAGGATAATAGTGCTACATCTTGAGCTCTCAAAATCTTTCCTTGATTGAATAACAATGAATTTCTGAGTACGTTCTCACCTAATGGAGAGATGTGTGACCCTTTTCCAAATGATGCTAGTATTTTTACCTTACCTTTTGACTCAATTGTATATTCAATCGGAATAACCGCATTAGATCCGTGAGGTAGATAACCACCTGTTGATATTCTATAGGCTTGTCCTGAACGTAGGATATAACTAGAAAATCTACCTAAGGTAGTACCTCCGACTACATTCAATGTTATTGGAGTTAGATTGGAAGCATGTCTGATATCATCAGCTAAAACTGCAAATCCATCCATATGTGAGGAATCGTATAAAGGTACATTAATCGGAGACTTGATATCTTCAGCCAAAACGCGACCGTAAGATTCAAAAACTGAAATCTGCTCAATTTGTGGTCGGATCTTAATATTCTGCTTAAGCGTTTTGAGGACTGCGCCAATTGAAACGTACGTATCAGGACGCAAGGTCATGCAAGAACCTGATATTCAGTAACGAGCTATAATATCTTTTGTTAACGTGTTAAAATGGTTAAGTATTTAAATATTATAATGGCAGTTATTTCAAAATAAAAAACTGAATAACTTTCAACATCATAAAGGTATATTGGTACAGAGGTTTTGTTACACATTCTAATACGGCCCATTGATTATGAGATGAGATGAAATTCCTCATTACTACAAAAGTATTGGAAAGCCATCTTAACGCTCTATATTTAAGATAAGCGTCTAACGACCCTGTTAACTTAACTTCCATCTGTGATCAAGAATATCATAAACTTTATTCTATTCATATTTATATGAACATTAAGTACAAGTAATTCGAGTCAATTCCTGGTATGTTTCCTGTTCTGTTGTAATCTGGCTTTCTGGAACTGTTGTAATCGCTTGAAAATCTGATAATGTGCTAAAAATGTTCTTCTTTCGACAGATGCATCATTAAACAAACATATAGTTTAAACTAGTACGCCACCTACCCACATACAGCCAATATTTTAGACCATCCACTTTGATGGGATTTCATTAAAAATATTTGTCTGACTTTATGTTTTGTTGCCTAATCTTAATCTGTCTTCCAAGAACTCTAATCTGAATCCATTTATTCCCATATAGATACTTGACTTTTTTTGTATCAGTGAAGACAAATATTTAGCTGCATGCATTTTTAACCTCTGTGTTCCTCTTACAATCGTCATACTAGCAGTTCACAAGGTAACTTAGTGATAAAGTCGGTAAGAAGCAGTAGTGGTTCTTGCAACCTCTGGTTTAGAATTAAAACCACTTCATTTTGAACGATTCAGATTTCCATATAGCACTAGTATTAATGCGGTAACTAAAGACACTTTTCATAAATCCAAGGTGTAATTAATTATTATGTAATCGATTCAAATTCAGATATATTATCCCAATGCATTTCCGAGCTTGCTAATATCTATCACTTTGTCTATCGATCATCAGTGGCCTCTTTAGTGGAAGGTATCAAGAATTTCCAAAAATATTCAAGGCAATCAAGACTGAAACTGGCTCCAATTACAGCAGATTCACTACATATATTCAGCCATGCTTGCCACATTGCCATACCAACAAGAAATGGATCAAAATAAGTACCTAACACTGAATTAACATTCCTGTTATCATCTATGAATGTATGGCTATTATCGTAAACAGACATTTGGTTACTTTGCTCAAGGTTACCAGGCTTGAGACTAGTAGAAGTTGGTTTTACCTCCTCTATTGAAGTAGATTTTAATTTTGCTATGGTGGTTAAATCAAGACTCGTTTCTTCATTTTTTTCTGGAACTGGCACCATTTGTTGCTCTTCTTGCCTGACTTCAACAATGGGCTGAGTTACTTGCGCTAATATAGGCTGAATATCAGTATCAGTTTCTATGTCTTTATCTGATACAATAGAAGTCTGAGAGGAAAGCATCATTGGGGGACTTTGTATGCCGGTCTCGGGAACAATATTGTCATGTGGCTTTTTCTCTATTTTTGTTGGGCCTACTTCTATTATTGAGGGGCTTGAATCTGTTTCTTTATTCTTCTGAGACGTGTATATCGATGAAAGTGGTGATGCAAAAGTGCTGGTTTGTCCATGGTAGCTGATGTAGATGTGGCTGAGTGCATTGTGGCTTGTTCATGTTCATTTGAGGTAATTCTAGCAGGATTTACCGCCTCCTTACGATCAACAGAAATACTTTCCCTATCTCCATCATCCATGTGATGCATTTCCGGTGTGGTATGGGATGATGATGGCGACAAGCTAATGGGACTGAAATTGGAACTGGAATTATTATCATCATTTTTCTTCGGTTCTACACTTGATTCCGGCTCTGTTGGCTTCTCCATAACTGGTTGGACTGACCTTTCAATTGTTCTAGGCAGATTGATGTTGACAGGTTGTTTACTATTGCTTGCTGCTGAATGATTATCATCTCTCTTTGACATTTCTGTGTCTTTATCGTCATCCTCTTTTCCTGGTATATCTATTTCTTGGTTGACTGATCCTGTACTTTCAGTCTGGGCAGTACTTTGTAAATCTCTAATATTGCTGTAATTTTCTACAACTAGAATATTCACATTAAAACTAAAAAATGGGGAGAACTGTAAATAATTAATGTACTAAACGTTGCGAATAATAACCAATTAGAACTCTTACAAACAATAGATAGAAGAAAAGGCGAAATGTACTAACTAGATTTAAAGACTAGATGACATGATTGGATAACGTGATACCGGGACCCTTACAATGAAAGTGTATAGAGTATGAGGGCGTTAATTTAAACTTAAGACAGTGTATATTTCAAGAAGATGAAGATAGGAGTATTGTACCTGAGTTCTCAGATATAATCTTAAAAAAGCAATAATTGCAAGTCTTGTAAGTGCCAGATGTCCTGCAGAGCGATTCTTGAAATCACATCTAAGGTTTTTTTCCTTAGCTAGCATATATATTTATTGTAATACTAGTAATCAGTCAACCACACTGTTGCTATCTTCAAAATGACAACTGCAGACTTAAGCACTACAAAAACAGAAATCCATTAGTAGTTTGTATTTGAAATACTATTAGAAGACTGCAATGGAAATTTCTGACTTTAAAGAGCTATTCACCTATAATCATTCAGTAAGACAAAATTACATTGATACATTTAAACAAAAGTTATTATGGGAAGATGTGATCAAAAATCGGGAAATCGGATGGTTGTCATTGAAAGACACATTGCTGCACATAATTTGGGTGGAAGACTCGTGGATAAATTATTCTATTCATGATCTGGAAGACCCTAATAGACCATTTCCTTATTCTAACTATGACTCATGGAATGCAATTTCTGATTATAACCTTAGTTCCACATTAAAAATCAACAAATATTTGTCTTCTATCAGGCTAAAAGATCTATTGAAACCGGTATCAAGACTTAACAAGGACGGAATACGAAGAACCACAATAGTTAGAGATGTGCTAATCCATGTCATGACAGAAGAATTGCATCATAGAGGAGAAATAATAGCAATCCTTTGGCAAATGAATTTTCAACCACCGGATATGGGTTGGCTTTCAGTCATGAAAAAAACAGATCCTATATGGGTGTTGTAGCAAGAAGTGGGGCAGAAAGAAATATGATAAAATAAGACCTCGGTCGAATCATTTTGATGCTCCGTAACCTTTAGTATGTTCATTGTTATATGTGAAAGGCTATGGAAGCAGGATACTCATACAATCAGTGATAATCTACCTCACAGGGGCGGCGCTAGTGGACTAGTTTTCGTTCAAATCTTCCTGTCACAGCCAGCTACAATGATTTGTAGTCACGTGGATTGAAGAATTGTTCTCCATAGTCTTCGCTATTTCCACTATTGGGAACTTCGACTAGCTATAGATAATCCTAAACATCCAATTACTAATAAATTTGATTTGGTCGATTAAATACCATGTTATATACGCAGGCTTTATCGTTGGTATTCTTGATTAACTCGATCTAGGACACCAAGTCTCTGTTTTCCACTATTGGCAGCTTTGTCATTGACGCTAAACAGAGATATACTGGTCAAGGAATTTTTGAAAAAGCTGTATTTATACATGCTAATAATTATTACTAATTCTTATTTCACAATATGACGCAGTCTCAATCGCAACTCGCATTCAACATTGTTTGTTACCTCTCTGATGCTATTCAATGCTGTGGTGGGTAATAGTCCATCTTCAAAAGCAGCAATAGCCGAAAATATACATGTTGGCCTATTAAATCTAGGAGACCCATGCATGAAAGGGGATAAGGCAAATTATTCAATGTGGAGAAGGATTCTTATAGTTAGCAGCATTTGTTGGATTCCAAGTCGTAATCTATGGATCAATGACGCAAATCAAGATCTAGCTAAAGGTTCTATCGGTACTGCTTTGGAACTAAAGCAAAGCCCACAAGGCTTTGTTAAGCAGTTTTCATATGTTCTAGGACAAAGAATCAGCCAGATCACTCAAAACAAATCACCAGAAATTGTTCCTAATTGGTCCTTTATCGAGGACACAATTATAGGCTATAGCAACTGACTTGGCAATTTTAATTCAGTTGATGTTAAACCAAACTAGACTGTCAACAACTAGCCCAAGCAAACTTATAACCCAATACCAATATTTTTTAAAATATGCTAATACAATCACACCATCATGCTGTAGAAGCTATGAAATTCATTAACTACTGCTAAGTAACAAAAGGCCAGAATGCCCATAGTGTAAACTGCTATTATTATTCACAATTTGGCTTCTATTTATTCTTCCAATAACGCTTCAACTTGAAGCCATCAGCTACTGCCGTTAGCACAACATTCATGACTTGATCTAGTGTGAACTTTCTGTTACTATTTGGGACTAAAAAGTGTCATATCCATCATGTAAAAAGCTGCCATCCTCGTCTTGCTCCTTATCCTTTCCTATCCTTTTGAGATGTAGGTTTCTAAATATGGAACGCATTTTTTCTGGGTGCTGATTAGCATGGTCTTTCATTACGCTTATAGTATGTTGTGTATATTGTGTTGCTAACTGTGGGTCCATTATATCAGTGCCTTGTTGAATTCGTTGAATGAGAGGATGGCCAGGACTTAGTTGACCAATGCTTGATAATGCTGAGTATATATCTTCATAAGAGTCAGTACCAGAAACACTGGATGCTCTATTATTGTCACTAACGTTCCTTTTGTTACCAGGGTCTTCTTTATCCAATATATGATCGACTATATTACTAATTAAAGCCATCCTGCTGGATTGAGGTATTCCTCGTTCAGATAACTTCTTTGCTAGATCATCCATACTCATAATATTGTTAGCATGAATATAATACATGGTTATATATACGCTTTAATAACCATAGTTTATTACAAATTGCTAACGTAAAGACAAAGACAAGCCAAATACTCGACAAAAAACAGTAACATTGGGGACAGTGATCCTTTATTTGTAAGAAGAATCCAACGCTACCGATGGTCTAAGCAATGATTGCTTTAACTCGCTAAAAAAGGTAGCGAATAACAATAAAGTCAATGTTACAGTTGTTACAGGTTATATCATTTCTATGAGGACGGAGATTAATTTATCAGATAATTATAGAAAGAAAATCATAATTCTGTTAAGCAGATTTTCGAGGCTACTCCTCTCAATTTCCTGCAATCTTGTTGATAATGCTACAAGTTAATCTGATAACTGTGATATACATCATCCTTTAACTTGCCACGATTTCTTAGAGATTGGTTTATTTCCTCTAAGAAATATCTTTGAATCTTTCTTTCAGGGAGAAGAATAAAAACGAAGATTCAGAGATGGGAATCATTACATGACATACTCTTATATTCAATTACTACAATACCTAAGAGTGAGTTGTACAAAAATATGGCAACAGTTGCTTCTAAGCGATATCGGCTCTATATAAAGGAAGAAGAGAAGAAGAGGAGATATGCCACGTTGCTTCAATTTATCACTGCTACTGTGCTAATGGTTGTGAGATTAATAACTAATATCTTCGACAAATCAGGTATGCAAAAGAAACGTATTAT
>JAICVW010000290.1 GCA_025935105.1 Nitrososphaeraceae archaeon | reverse complement strand
TAAGCAGCGCGTTCACACAACGCTATCTTTGCGATAGCACTCACTCTCGGAATAACCGTAGGTTCAAGTTGACGGATTACGTCATTGGAACTTGATAAATCTGGATTTACATTGCTAAAATCATAATTCATTCAGTCCACAACCGTTTTTGATTGTTCTATGTCTCGCAACATTCTGCTTCTCATATTCCAACGAGACAAAGAATATAATAATTAGCAACTGATTAAGTGTAGAATATTGAATAAACATGGTAAGTATACTAAACTTATAATTGATGAATCACTTGAAAGATTTCGTATACATATAGCCCCAGTTGGCTTTGAGGTAGACCGAATTGTTCTACCAGCTGAAAAGATGAAAGCTGACAGGGTATGGTTAATTGTCCATAATAATCCCGAAGAAGATGCCGGACAGCCTTTTAGTAAGCTGATAACAGAATCGCTAAAGGAACGCCGGATTGAATTAAAATCAGAGGGTTGCAGATCGAACGGACTTGTTCGATACATTGAGGGTGTTGAGGAAGAGGTTAATAATGCTATATTCATCAATGTCTCATCAGGAAGTAAAATTCAATCCATTGTTTCGATGATGGCATGTATGATATTCAAACATCATGGTCAACTACCTTTGTTCTTATCCTTGGATCATCTGGACATTGCGATACCTGATAACGAGCGATTAGATGGTTTCCTCAGAAGCAGAAGACGGATCTCGCAATCATTATCAAGAATCAATACAATTGAGAACAAGAATATCAAAGTCTTCTTACTTTGTGCATTCTCCAATATTTTAAAGGGTTGTTCAAGATGGATGATGAAATCCGTCAAACCTACCATAGATAGAAACAAGGTACCGGACGACGCTTACAAGAATTTCTACCTCCAGGTTCAAAGGATGATAATAAAAAACGAAGAGCTTTGGAAAATGCAATCTACAATCAAAATTGATTGTGTTGTAGACAACGTTGATGCTAACAATATGCGAATAACTGACCATTCTGCAAGTTTAATTGTTACCAGCCCACCATATGTTACTTCCTACGAATATGCCGATCTGCATCAGCTAAGTGCGATTTGGTTAGGCTATGCAGACAAGTTATCACAATTCAGAAGCAAGTTCATAGGATCCATCCACAAGCACTTTTCTGGGGAACTATTTAGCAAGTTAGCACAGAAAATTGTGGCTGAGCTTCGTGAGATTGACAAAAGAGAAGCAAATGGAGTAGAACATTACTTTTTTGAAATGCAGCTTTGTTTCGAAGAGATGCGAAGAGTTCTAAAGCGTGGTGGCAGGGCATCTATAGTAATTGGCGATATGGATCTCAAGAGAGTTAGGATCCATAATGCTGAAGTTTTTGTGGAGACTATGGAAAATGTTGGATTTGAGGTTTACCAAATTGTTAAAAGGCCTATTCCAAGCAAGATCCTTCCATTGACAAGAGATCAGAAAACAGGTAGGTTTATTTCGACGTTGAAGTCAGACAGAATGGCCTATCCCTTCGAATACATTCTTACCATGGAAAAAATTTGAATTCGAAATGAGTTTCACCCTCAAGGATTTAGTACAACTTTATGAGAAAAAGAAGGAAGTATATGGGCTTGATATATATCGTCATATTTCAGAAATTCTGAAGGAGGCCAAGTTATTTCATAAAGAATATTTCATTACCCAGGGAAAAGTTGACCATGAGCAGGAGAGCCTTCAAAGGTAAGAATCTCGAAAAACTCGTTGTGCATATCCTATGACAATCAGAAAACCATCCAAAAAGGGCAGAGCAATAGTGGAAACAGATACAGATGGAGGCTATGTGATGAGTGAAAAGGACATAGAGGAAAGTGCCCATGTTAAAAAGTTCGATAAATTCATTGTAGATATTAAGGCTATTCATGAGGCTAAAATGCAAACCAGGAATATACACTAATGAGAAAATGTGTTAGCTCTATTATGCATGCAGTCCTGCTTTCATTCGTTATGTTATTCTTGCAATTATCATCACTTTGGTCCACAGTCAGTTATCCAAACCAATCCCGATAAGCGGAATTGTAGACAGGGCACGTCCTTGATGGAGTAGATAGAAAGGCCAGATTCACAGTGTTATCCTTAATCGATAATATGGATATTCTAGCAGACAATAAATTCCCGGATGACAAAGTAGATGAGCTTAGAGCCAAAATTATCGATTTGGCAGCACGCAATATATGATCCAACAACGAGAAGGACGATTACGACACGGTTCAAGCGTAATAACATTCTCTATTATGAAAAGTAAACGTATCGAGACTTCTGAAATTATCGTTGATGCAAGCAGTGTAGTGTAGTACGAATACCATTCCATAAACCAACCTCTGAAGTATACGAAATAATTAGAAAAAAGGCTGATTGGCTAGAATATAGGGCGAACAATTCACAGATTATCAAGCCAGCCCTTCAGGATGATTCAACTCTGCCATATTTGGGTTTCAGGATGATTCCACTCCATATGATAAGTAGTCAAGAAACAGGTGAAAAAATCAACTTTGTGAATGGGGAGTTTTTAGTATATATTAATGGGTTCGAGTCTTCAAAGAAAAAAATCAAGTTGTTATATGAGAAATGGTAGCCATACCATTTATAGAAAAAAATCGAATTATACTCTAAAGAACTAGGGATAATACCACAAAAGTTCAAACTCAAAAAGCTAGAAGTAGATGGGGTAGTACAACTATAGATGGAGCTGTACATCTAAGTATAGACCTGTAAAAGCTCCTAATGACATTATTGATTATATGGTATTACATGAACTATGTCATCTTAGAATTAAAGGACATTCACATAGATTTTGGGATTTAGTTCATAAGTTCATGCCTGATTACCAAGATAAAATAGATTAGCTTAATGTAAATGGACCTATTTTGGCTTCATAGATTTACATAAAGTTGAGTTTACTAGGCATAAACTGAATGGATATTGAACTTCAAAGAATCTTGACCTTCCAGGATATGGCGTTGCGGTTCTAAATCTATGGTCATTTCTTACCAAAAATCCAAACCTGCAAGAACCGAATTTCTGAATACCGCATAGTGCTTATTCTTATCTTTTTCAAAGTTGCTCCTATATTGTTTTATATCTTATATCGTATAGTTCGGCAGTTCCGATTATTGCTCCATTGCTAAGCTTTGTATAATTGATGTTTAATGAACTCGCCCTCTCTTTGTAGGATATGCTAGATAAAGTGCAACATAAAGAATCATATTCAGACATGAAGAAGCACAACCATATATAGAAATAGCTTGTATGAGGACATGGCAATTATTGCATCCATGCAATATCGTCTCTTATCATGTCATTCCTTTCTGTCTCTTTCGTACTTTTTTGTAAACAGGTTTGTCTCCCGCCTGTGCCTTAATTTTATTAAATGTAGCAGGATCATTATCGGTCTTTGTGATACATACTTTGATCGAATGTGGTCCGTCCCCGTGTTGACAGCTGTGAGCCAATTCACCCTCGTACTCGTTGCACATAATAAAACCGTGAATAAAGTATTGTGGTGCAGGTGCTCTCACTCCTCCAGATTATCTAGACCAATGTAAAGGTTGGACGCTATCTCTGGTTAGAAGAATTACAAAAATGGAAAAAAGTTTGCAGGAGGTGTGAAATTTACTTATTTCATGTGGGAAATTTCTGTCCTTGTTGTGGGATGGCATTAAGAAAGTCGCCAACTGGAAGGATGCAAAGAGAGAGGCTAAGAATGAGCAAATTATTGTTATCTGCAGATGAAACTAATGTCAACAAGATCATTTACCAACCAGCCGTAACAATCTATAATATCTAGGACGATTATACTTATACTCAAAAGAGTACGGCTTTTAGAGAAATAATGTAATTCGCATGATCGAGCAAAGTTACATTATAAAGCATTTGCATAGTGGATGATGGCCGTACACCATGACTGGATTTTCGTCAATTGTAATAACATCTTCCTCTGGAAAGCCATCTAATGGTCCATTTTGTAATCATATTCTAAATGTGCATAATACGGACCTTACTTTTCCATATCATACAGGCCATAATTCCAGTAACAGATGTCAAAGAGATTGTAATTTGTCGAGAGCTGTATTAACCAATAACAAATCATCGGTTAATGTTCTCCTTTTATCTAATATCCTATGCTTTAGCACATACTTATAATTTGAAGAATATTTTTTTGTATTGTCATTCATCACATCCTTTAGAAATTGTCGCTCAGCCTCGCTAAGCATACAATCTCTGTATGAATAAATAATTATATATCTTACTGTTTATAGTAATTCCAGGTATATATGGATTACTATAGGTAGTAAGGTATATTTAATCCATCTTACTAATATTAGTAAGGAATATGAAGCGATCAAACACCTTTTCTCTATTAGACCGTAAATGAGAGAGTGAGAATTTATGACAAACGCTGGTGAGTTTAGCCAAATCGGATTTGTGATTGGCGGAGGTTTTTTCGCAGGCATCTTAATAGGATATGCTTTAAAAAAAGTTGTAAAGGTAGTAGCGGTAGTGGTCGGGTTGTTCTTCGCTGGCTTAGCCTTTCTCCAGTACCAACAAATAATTAATATAAAATGGGCTAAACTCCAAGCGGTTTCACAAAATGTCATTATTACAGTTGCAAATGCGACTACTCATATTCCTGTTTTTGGCGTTAGTCACCATGTAAGCGCCTTAGCACTCTCGAACGTTGGTATTCCTTTAACTGGAAGCATATCTAT
>JAICVW010000051.1 GCA_025935105.1 Nitrososphaeraceae archaeon | reverse complement strand
TAGGCCATAGACACAGAGGAAGGATATTAGCATCGGAATAATTCGAACATCTTATTTGGGAAGTTGAGCAGAGGACAAAAAATCTATGATGTTATATGCCAGGGAAAAGGCCCCAATTTTTACGCAATAACCTTTTCTTTTTTGTCTGTACCATTATTTACTGAAGGTCCAAGACAACCGATACTGCAATATGGCCCTCATTCATCGACTTCTCTTCCCATGGGCCAGATTTGTTTATCTATAACTAATACGCAATATCTTTGTCTGTCTGAAAAGACAAGATGAGACGAGCCATTTGTATAAAGCCACACAGACTACAACCGGTTTCCGTATGGCTCATCTGCCCATCTGTGCTAATCAACTGGTTGTAGTCTGTCTCCTGTTTAATCATTAACTATTATGTTCTGTATCACTAATAGAGAATAGGCAACTCTCAGAGGCATGTGTGTGCGTCTGTTTGGTAGGCATATCGACCATCAGCCTATCAATCATCACACATGCATGGCTGTGATAATCTAACTTAATCTAACATAACACAAAACCACTCGAGCAGATTGTATATTATCTACTACATACTGTGTATTATAGCGAAAATTATATACAAAAGATTGCAATTCCATAGTATTCCATGATGATCGAACGTAGCTGTGTTTAAGTTGGCATTACTACTGTTTTGATGCAGTGGAAAAACTTGAACTTTTTTGTTTAGAGGATCAATATGTACTATAGCATTTAACCCACCATCTGTAATCCAAGGAGCACCACCTGGTCCTATAATGACGCCGTGAGGCGCAGACCCTTGACCAAGTGCTATTTCATGTGTACTGCCTGTATTTGGATCTAACCATCCTAATTTACCTGAAGCTTGAGCTGTATACCAGACAATTCCGCCATTTGCAACTGGCGTAACATCGTTTGGATGTGAGCCTGAGGGAACAGGAAATTCCTTTAGTACTGGCTTGGACAAATTTTGATTTTGATTATGATAGATTTGTGCATACGAAAGTTGCTGCTGTTCTTCTATATTAGTGGCTGGCAGAGTTGAACAAGAAGCAATTATTAGGAGTATTAGTAATGAGATGCATAACTCATTTGAGTTATCTCCCAGATCTGGTGTGATAAATGTATCACGCATGTGTATCACAGCACATTTGATGTGATAAATGTCCAATGAAACCAGATAATTATGGCCTAACATATTAAAACCATTGTGTGATCATATGGATATCATCGTGGATCAAATGAAACTAGCAAAAGGGCATTTCGAAAGTATAAATAATTATGATTCTAGGTGGATTGATATTCAAAATCCTACTCGAGATGATATAAACTTACTTGGGGAACAATATTCATTTCATGAGTTAAACCTGGATGATTGTCTATCCAAAGTTCATATTCCCAAGGTAGACAAGTATAAAGATCATCTTTTCATCATATTGAATTTTCCTGTGAATGTGAAAGATGAAAAAGGGGAAGAGGATGTTCCTAAAGCAAGTCAGTTGTCAATTTTTGTTGGAGCTAATTACCTTATAACAATACACCAGTCAGAGATCAGACCGCTAGTAGAGATGTTTCAGCGTTGTAAATCTAATAATAAAGAACGTGAAACCCTGATGGGGGATTCAGCTGGATTTTTATTGCATAGCATTCTCGAAACACTGGTAGAGGACCTATTTCATAGACTCACCAAGATAGAAGGTAATCTAGACGACCTGGAGGATGAAATATTTGATGAGCGAACAAAATCAGCTAGAGCTAAAGAGATCAACCTCTTACGAAGAGAAATTGCTTCGCTTAGAAGAATTGTAATACCTCTCAGGAGTAGAATATTTGAAATAACACATCAAATCCATAAATTTTCAAAAGAAGATATTACATCTTACTACAATGATATAGAGGATCATGTTGAAAAGATCTTGGAAACCTTAGAAGAAGCAAAGGAAACAATCGAGATCTACAAGGATGTCTACTTTATGCTTGGAACAGAAAAGGCGAATAGGATTCTTAGTATATTGACAATCATTTTTACCCTATCAATCCCTGTGACGGTAATCAGTTCATTTTATGGAATGAATATTAGTATGCCAGGAAGAGTCGAGTCTCCTCCTACATTTCTAGGCCCTTACACCAGTATGATCTTTGTAATAATAATCACCTCGATTCCCACTTCATTGATGTATTGGTATTTCCGCCGCTCAGGTTGGATGAGGCTCAACTAAAATGGCACCTGCTAAAGTGGGATAGCGGAGTTGCCAGATTTGAGGCCTCTGCTAATCCTCTCCTGTCTTTGCTTTTGTTGAAACTTTCTTGTAGCAGAGTGGAGTAGTTAATCAAAAACTATGTTGTAGCATAAAAAAATATATTGTAGCATAATATCTCATTGAAGCACCTTGAACTATAATTCCAAGATAACTATGAATATCCTCGTTATTACCTTTACAGTCGTTCTATCCCTTTATATTATGTTCAGTATGCTTTCATTCCCAACTTATGAGGCAAAAGCTGTTAAGACTAGAACAGTACTTCCTGCTCAGTCAAGTAATCCTTCTCCCAGTAGCTGTATTGATTATGATCTGACTACCAGATCAATTATTGTCAGCTGCACCAATTCCATAAGACTCACAGACGTCAATAACGCACTGCATAATAATAATATTCTAGCTAAACAATCTTCAAATGGTGTCTGGTTTCTAAATGCAAATATAGTAATTTCAAAAGGAGCTGTCTTTCATATTGATTCTACAGACACTAAATGGCTAAAGATAAGCTCAAAGGTAACGCGAAGTGCTGGGGTTAGTGCTAAGTTAGGTCCGGCATATTGGATTGATGTTCATGGTGGTTTAAAGATTGATTCAGTAGAAATAACATCTTGGGATCCAACAACAAACTATTATGCTAAAACTAATGGCTCTAGAACTGGAAGTGGCGTATTTATCATGGGCGCACCTAGACCATCAATAGTAATTGAGAACAACGCCACAGGGACTACCGATATCACAAATTCAAAAATAGCATATTTAGGTTTTGAACAAGGTAAGCATAAAGGTGGATCTGGACTTAGCTACTATTTCGGCGGTGATGGAAGTATAATAAAGAATAACATTATCCGTGAAGTTTACTTTGGCCTATATACGTTTGGTGTTGGTCATATGATTGTCGAAAATAATATTATCAGAAATAGTGGGCATTATGGACTTGACCCACATACCGGAACACACGATATGATAATTAGAAATAATACAGTTTATGGTAATAATGGGAGTGGCATAATTTGTTCTTTAAACTGCTACAATATACTAATTGAAAATAATAAGGTTCACAATAACGCTGGTGATGGAATAGATTTTAGTAGAAATATGTATAATTCAATTGCCAGAGACAACATAGTTTATAATGAACCATCAGGAGTGTTTGTTTCACAATCCCATAAGAATCAAATATACAATAATAGCATTTCCAAGAGTGGAAGCGGGATCAACGTGAACTCCGGTTCTTCAAATAACAAATTGTTTAGAAACACTATATCAAACTCCTTATCTAATGCTATACTTCTAACTAGTGGTGCATCAGCTAATACATTCACTTCTAACAAGATATCTGGTTCTACTCCAACAAGCCTAAAGATTGAACAAGATCCTACATCAAAAAATAACATCTTTTCTAATAATCAGATAATTCGTTCTTCTCCTTAGATTAACTGAATGATAAATGACAAATTATTCTGAGGCCAATTCAATGAATTTAGAGACGTTGAGTTCTTTCAGCATGACGATTGGTAGTGGTTTTCTCACAGACGCTTGGTTGCTGTGTTAGTTGATCCTGGGACAGTATGACAGGTTTAATGAAGATAATTTCTATAAGCAGATAGATTTCAAATTTCCAAAATACTATCTGTTTCGGGATAAAGCTCCACAATATTTCAAATCACATTGCCATACAGACAGATGCACATAAGACTCATATCAACTAATCAAGGGATTCAAGATATGCTGCAAAGGCAAGGTATAGTGTAGATCAGCGGGTACTATAACTAAAACTGCGAATAGAAATTTCAGCAGCAACACAATAGACTAGCCTACGTAACAACACAATAGATCGCATATAATCCTTGCCCTAGCTAGAACGTTATTATGAAATGACGAGAAAAGTCCCCAGGTTGTTTGCAAAATGCTCATAGTAAAATATTAATAATTAATTAATAATTATTAAATACAAGGAACACGCTAGTCTAATAGTATGGGTACAACAATCGATCCCAAATCTGCTGAAAGAACTGCGGAGACAATAAAGAATATTGCCAAAAATATCCGCGATGCTTCAACAAATTTTAAGGAGACTGTGAAAACCCTACGTGAGAGCGGAGCCATTGAGGAAATTACTCAGGCTGTCCTTGAAGCTAGTATAGCTGCTAGGGATACAGCAAAGGAAATTAATGATGCTGCTAGGGATATAAAAGAGCGTGGTATAATTAAAGATACTGCGGCTGCGGTAGAGGAGACAGTGGTAGCTGCACGTAAGACTGCAGAAACTGTGAAAGATACCGCTAAACAAACAGCAGGAGCAGCACCTCAAACGTCAAAAACAGTAAAGGAAGCAGGTAGGGTAAGATCGAAAACAAGGACAAGAACAACTTAATGAATGATTTACTCGAAAATATTCCTCACTAAGTTTCGCGGTGATGTAGGCAGATAGAGTGTGTTAGTTTTGATTGAATATTTTGTTATAAATTCACAGGGTCGTCTTTTACTTTTGAACTACAGATAACAATGTTAACTCGCAACGTTAAATACCACTTACAATTCCTTGCATCATTAGAAAATAATGATAAGGGGTTTAAGCGCGTTAGATGTTCAGTTCATTTTTTTTCTGTACAAGCAGCTCAGGATGCCAACGCAGACGGAGGGAATGAGGGTCAGATCGTAGTTTCTCCAGAACTGGAATGGTTGGTTATGATGGTTATTGGATTTGAAGAACAACCAATTGAGGTAGGCTTTGTTGGGATCAACTTTACCTTCATATACTACCAGTTAATATCGAATGTCCATTTCTAAAACTGAGCTGATTAGACTGTATTGGACTCAGAATTGACTACATCTCCACTAATATCTAAGCTAACGGATTTTTTGTCTACTGGAATATCATCTACAATCTTATTTGTTAAGATATCTATTACTGACTGAATTCGCTCTAGCATTTGTTACATATAAAGTACCAATGACTGGTCTTATGGCAACAGATGACATGTCTGGTCTTATGACATCATAGATATCAGAATTTGGTCTGGTCTGCAAACTCTGCCATTTTAGTTTATTTTGGAATTAAGAGATCAATATATAGGCATGGTATTAACTGCTACTTCAGTCGCTACTTACACTACTGTCATCACTTCCACTGGAACTGAAAGCAGCTGTAGTTAAGATTGTGGAGTATTATTTTGCGGTCGACCGTCGGCACGATAGCGTTTGACATTTAGGATAATCAGGTTTAGCGCGCCGAACATGTTTATACTATCGGACTAACTACCAGAAATCAAGGCAGAATCACTCCGAGCCAAGCAGTACAACAAGTACCGTTCAAATCTATAAGCAGCAAATATTGGAAAACGACCTACAAGCGTACAGGGGCAGTGATTATAATCAGTACAAAGCATGGGAAGGAGCGTCCTCGCGCTTTCGTTTATCTTTTACCTAGTATAATTAAAGTACACTGGTATTCACATGCTGTAGCCGATCTGGACGCTGCCATGTTTCCTAATTGGACATGTATAGTCATACATTCCAGTATGAATAATAATATCATGCCATTCATTGGCAGAGAGATAACAGTTATTGCATCTACTACATACCAGTATAACACTGAGTTTTCAGCAGCTGTTAAATGTCCGCTACAAACCTTTGTCTTCCAACCAATCCCCTATTTGTTGAAACGTCAACACTTTGATGGTAATCATTTAGATGAATAAGTAAAGACATAAGGCTACAATGAAAGTAATTCTTTGTTTTGCAGTTACAACGCGGGTACTCTTCAATCCTTCTATATGGAATACAACTCTCTATTCGGTCAATTATAGTCATTGGAATCATAACAGATTCAGGTGCCAAAATAGCACTTTTGTCTTTGTCCGATTCTACATCGTAACCAAAATACTTGGCAACAGCGGCTAGTACACAATACTTTCCATTTCCGTCAGAGAAAGCACCATGTGTTTGAGGAATATTAATTAACTTCTGCTTAACTATGGAACTAGGTTTTGGTAGTAGTTCATGTTTTGGTTCTGCAGCATTTTACATGTATCATTTCAGTATATGTCATCTTGCTTGATAAATACAAGAAAAATTACTTATTCTAACATGCCAGTGATCCATATGTCATTCGAATTACCTAGGAACTGCTCCATTTACTATCATATGCTTATGCCTGACGAGATCATCTTGATTTTGAAAGGATTTACGAGCACTTTTTGCAAATAAAGTGTGAAATTGAAGTAGGGTTTACCTCTGGAAAGTCCTTTCTTTGTTCTAATTCAGTGACTGCTTGTGATTCTAATATACCTTGCAACTGTTGTTTTACGACCTGAATGCTTCTAGGAAACATTGGCCTTGCAACTGTTGTTTGACGACCTGAATGCTTCTAGGAAACATTGGCCTGTGGTCCTTGTGCTGAGGGGAGTAATTAGCCCCTATCCCAGCCATTAATAAATCGACTGGTAATGTTTTGTCTGAGATTCTATTGGAGATAACTGGGTATGAATTTTATCTGACCAACTGCTGACAATCCAACCAACTAATGATGGTAGTAGAGAACGGCAATGTGCTGGCTGAACGATCAGCAGTTGTGACTTGATTCAATATCAGTAATGCACAGAATATTAATTGAGTCTTTTAGAAGATAAGATAATTCAAATGGAAAACTCACACCAAATCATTCGCGAGATAGTATGACAGCAGTAGCAAGAAACTAACAGGCTGGGGGTGTGAGGATATACTAAGAGCAAACCAGCCTAAACGCGGCCGGTCCAAAGAATAGCCCTTAGAATTTGGCTAAATCAGCAGGAAAGGTTTCCGGCCCTTTAAGCTCAATACGTTTTGGTTTATACACCAAATCCACTAACCCCTATCTTTTGTCTCCTAATTTACTGAAAGTTACCTTTCGACCTCATCTTCTTCGACCGAATTCCTCTTGCCCATTTTCTTGGATTCTGGCATATTTATTCAAATAAGCAGTATCAAAGAATCCTACTATCTCTATAGGTATTTTTTCCAGATTTTTTTTGAATTGTTCTTCAAGACCTATTGTGACAGAATTGTAATCACCTGGTGGGCAATATATGCCATAATATCGCTCGGTCATATCATACAGGTCTTCTAAAGCCTCCTTACCCCCCTTTTCATATTTTTGATGGCAATTTGCGCACAGCACCGCGCATTTGTACATTTCATCTTCTATCTTTTCTAGTGGTAATTGCTTACTGACCATACTAGAGATTGAACCTGATTTTTCGAAACCAGTAAATTCTTCACCTATATGATGAAAAACCAAAGCATTATTATCATTTTCGTCGCACACGATGCAACCAAATAGTGATTTTGTTTTCCAAAGCCATGTATCGTAACCGAATTTTCTATACACCTTAGTAAAGTATCTAATATGAGCTCTAGCCTTGTCTATTTCCATCACAGCATCACGGATTCCTATAGCAGGGCCACGCCGAAAATAATCCTTTTGTAGTCTTACTATAACGGGTTTCTTGAAATACATGTCTAAGACTCACACGCTGCAAAACCATACCTATCTGGTATTTTCGGTTTCGACAATGGCCTGTCAGTCATTCCATCTCCATCGTTATAACATCGCGTCTGAAATCTGCAATATTTACAAAGACCAGAAACTTCACCGATTGGAACGCTGTTATCAATGACGGAGTTCTCTATATCTTGAATTCTCTTTTTTATCCACTCGGTCAAATCTCTTTTTTGGATCTTGTACGCAACGATATCACTCATATCGGCATAAACGATTTTGAGACCTTCAATTGGTAGAAGATTTGAAAAAATAGTTTCATAGCATTGAACCTGAAGTATATGCTCAAGCTTTGGAATAAAGCCCTGTTTAATCTGCCATTTTATGAATTTAGTCGTCTTAAGGTCAATGATTGTTTTGGCTTTTCAATCGTACATATCAATCCTTCCAACAAGTACTACTGTTCTTCCATCTTTCAGTAGAACGCGATGTTCAGTATCTAACTCGCGCCATTTGTAAGCGTAGATCATTTGATGCAAAAAGTCGCCACGGACAGTATCCCACAAACCCTCTATCGTCGCGTCATTGAGGAGGTCCTCCCCCTCAACTCCAAGCTGCCTATAGTAGGTTTTTCTTTGACAGGCAACTATATCGCTGACCCAATATCTGCTTGTGGTAGGTGGAAGGAATAGGCCATTCCTTTTTTGTAAAAAATTAACTATTCCCTCTGGAACTCCAACCTCTTGTGTTTCTTGAACTTCCATCATTTCATTTGAAAGAGGCTTCTCAATTTAAGTATGAATGATTCTCTTACAAAGGTTTAAATTTGTAAAATATCTTTACGTTTTGTCTAGATTGTAAAGTTGAAGCATAAGTGGGAAAATCCTTTGGCCTATTTTCATGAAAAACAGATTCTAGAAATAATTGAAAAATTTCATCCAGAAGGAATTAGTCAGAAAGACATAATAAAAAAAACCAAACCTGGACCACCCTCACAAACCTCGCCATTAAGTAGACAGACAGTTTACACTACTTTAAAGAGGCTAATAAAAAAGGATAAAGTCAGAAAGATTGGAACAAAATATTATGTGGTTGATGATTATATCAACAGTTGGCATATTTATGCAGAATTTCTGAAGACTAAAATGAAAGAAAATATTCTTGCGACAACCATTATGAATATTGACGGTAATGCTAGTGAGGCTATCTTGTCCGGGCAAAATTCTCTTGCGAAACCAATCTTTGATTTTGCCAACTTGGTGGGTTCGTTCATCCTCTATCTTTTCGTAGAAGCAATGGAGGCTTTTGATGATCCCATGTCTAAGGAAATAAGCCGCAAAATCACACCCGAAAAACAGGTTGAATTAGCCTTGTTTTTTATTAGCAAAGCTTTGCCGACTGTAGAAGAGCTATTCCGCAGTTTCCTACAGAGGTTTGATCCTAACAAAAATGCTAATTTGACCAAGGGACTTACTTATCAAAGTATGTTGGAAACCTTATTGAATGTATACCCTGACTTAAGGAATCTCTCAAAAGATTATCTCGATAAAACTATTCGTCGATTGGCATACCAAACAACATTTGCCTTAACACATTCAGACTGTACTCACCGATGGGAAGAAGTAGCTTTCCATAAGCTTGGAAGCTTATATTTGTGTCCCATGTGTCATAAGCTTGCGTTATATCCTGTGGTCGATAAAGAAAAGAGAAATCAAATGGCTACAGATGACATCATGCAATATCTTGAAGACATGCAAACCAAAATTCGAAGGAAGTATCTGCAGAAATAGTGAATGCTATGTTTGTCGATGATTATGTTCGTAATTTATACATGGAAGGATTTGGACGAAGCAGAGAATATCCTGGGACCTGCTATCAATTAACTGCTTAGTTTCAGGTAAAAGATGGATGTAATCTACATTATCAACCACAAGTGTTGGAATATCTGCATCATTTGAAACCACAGCGTCTTACAACGGATGATTTAATATTAAATGGTGGGTGTCCTAATTTGTCACATATTGTATAAAACTCTTCACGACTAGGGTAATAATGAACTGGTATTTCGTTGATATGGTATGTTTCTGTTATATGCTTGACCTTTAAGAACATGTTCTTTCATAAATTCATTTGATGGCCTGTGTTCAGAATGCACAAGATGTTAGCCTCTTTATTGTCCAAGTCGAATAGACTACCCTTGTCCTCCACTTCTGCTTTTATCGAAAATTCACACTGTATCAGAAATAGAGGTACAGATAAGTGCAATTGATGGATTAGCAATTTCAATTGTCACTGCTATTTTTGTCATGGCATTTTTTCCTTGCGTACCAATGCAGACATTTTAGGCAACATAGTTAGGATCTAATTTGTTTTCTATTGTCAAGTTATTGAATACCTGCCATCTAAGACTTGACGTTTCAAAATCAGCCAATCCACTTTTTTGTTTATTCATATTCAGACTTATGAGATGCTTAGCTTCAGCTTTTATCATTAAAACTTTCTCAGATTGTATTGTGATTTGGAGATAAGAGAGGATGAAATAATAGTTGTCGTTAAACTAATAAGGTAAACCAAGGCAATCATCTATAACTCCCTCAAAGGGAGGAGATTGCAAGAATGCTTATAAACGAAGTAGATATTCCTACTTTGCAAATATGGCAAAAATGCATTTGGTATCATTCCATAAATTGTTGAAAAAACTGGCATGACCCAGAATATTGACTCTCTTTTACGAAACCCTATTGCAAGATTTGAAAGGAATTGTAAGTAATACAATTATCTATACTTGGATGATTTCTATCTTTAAAAATATATTTGAACTATGTAGAGTTACGTATTCACGCATGAGATAAATGATGAAGTGTGTCAAAGTTGACATGTACTAAGCGAATT
>JAICVW010000277.1 GCA_025935105.1 Nitrososphaeraceae archaeon | reverse complement strand
TACGATCATGCTTCTGATATAGTCTCAGGACTGGTAAATTTCAGAATAATGCGAACTTGTAGTAGGTTAATTTAACAGAATAGGTCTGCTCTGAACCATTATAAAGAGATTTTATTTCATAATTACGCAAGACGTCTACTGGACAAAGGAGGATTCAGAGAAGATGGAGTGTTATTACACAGATAGGTACCTAACCACGCTATTGTGTACGAATGAAATAGCATAGTCATATAGTGCTGTGCCCTGTTACTCTCTATGACCCATTATATCATACTAACCATTGATGATATCAGAGCATAAATCAAAAATAGTATCCATCCACTCTTTGTGGCTTTATATTATCCTTCTTCAGACGTAATATCTCCTTTCTGGTGATGCTCTAGTACTATGTGCCGTTGCATGTCGCCAAAGTTATTGAATCGAATGCCGCATGATCTGCACTTAAAATCATTCTCGGACAACTATTATTACCTTAGATATATGGGTGAATATCATCAATAACAGTTACTCATTTTTAGTCATAGTATTAGAAAGGAATATACAAATTAGCATGTCTAAAAAAGGCTGGTTTAGGAGCATTGAAGTGTCTCCATGCTGCTGACGTTCCTAGAACAATCTTATTTTGTTCACACTTACAATATTTAAGACATTACTTTTTACTGGGTAGATAAATGGCTTTCTTGTACGCGTTATTTGTTGTCCACAGATACGGCAATGAGTTACATCATAGCACTGTTTGAATAACTTGCGCCTTTATTCCAACACCGATACTTGAGTAAAGTTTGTTATGTTCTTTTATGATCTGCGTGCACACCATAATTGTGAGCATGAAGTATATGATCCTTGAGTTTTTCTTCGTTACTAGCTGCTAACAACTAACATGCATTAACTGTTTGGTAAAGCATCAGCAATAAGGCCACATATATAAATCAAGCACCCTTAAAGAGAGCATGCTAAGAGAATACATGAACAAACAGAATATGACCTCTGAGGAACAGCATATTATCATACAGCGTGTGACGAAGTAAGAAAATGGGCGGCTGACCACCATCTAAGGGAGCCAGAAGGGATATGAAATCAGCATTAGAACGTCGGAATAGGAGCTTTGCACAAAGGGTTGTAAATGACCCAAACTTCGCGAAAGCCCTTGCCAGGTTTATACAAGACGAAAAAAGGGATTGCTGTGATTGTCACACAAATGGAAACTGCAAGCATTGTGGTAAGCAGTCTCTTGAAGATGTATGTTACGTATGTCGGTACACCTACCCAAAACCTAGGAAACTGAAAGTAAAAGAAGACGGTGACGGATTAGAAATTAAACCATTCGAACATATTGGGTCAAAGTATTGAGCTCTTGCGAGCTCACAACATTGCGATTTTCTAATATCTACATCATCGTCAACTAGCAAGATCCGTTTATCATAATTTTTTCTTATGCTATTTCATATAGCTGTGATTAATTAATATATTTAGTACTACTACACATCCTGGATAGTTTGGACCCCCAACAAGTCACAGAGCAGGGAACAATTGCGATACTTTTCGCTATGGATTACTGGTGAATGCAATGTAATGTACAAAGCTTGATCCATTCAGTTGTAATTGCTAAATATTTTGATGTGATAATTTCTATAAACGAATTCCCATGGAATCAGGACAGCAACAGAAAAGAATCCTCATAATAGATGACGACCCTGACATAACTATCGTATTACGTATGTCTTTAGAAGATAATGGGTTCAAGGCGGACTCTTATACTAACCCAGTATTAGCGTTCGAAAATTTTAGGGATGGTCTTTATGACTTGGTATTGTTGGATATCAAGATGCCAGAACTTGATGGATTTCACTTTTACCAAAAAATAAGAAAAATGGATAGCAGGGCAAAAATATGCTTCTTAACTGCGACTGAATATTTTCACGAAGAAATTAGAAAAGAACATGGATTCGATGAATTTAGTCAAGAAACCTTCTTAAGGAAACCAATTGAGATTAAGGATCTAGTTCGTGAGATAAAAAAGATGTTGGAATCTGATTAGTTGACTATCCTGCTAGGAGCTGTTATAGGAGATATAATTAAATGAAAAAGTATGTCATTAGCAAATATAGTAGAACTGATCGGTAGTTCTGACAAAAACTGGGAGGAGGCAGAGCAAGTGGCAATTACTGAGGCCGCTAAAACCATTCATGGAATTAGAGGTATGAAGTAACAGATCTGACAGCGCGCATAGATAGCAAAACAGACAAAATAGTAGAATATAGAGCGTGTATAAAATTATCGTTTGGTGTAGAACGACAATAGGATGGATCCTACTTGTAACATCAGCCCAACATCACCATTTTGGATTTTTTTGCTAATCCATCTCCTGCATAATCCTACCAATCAAATAATCAATAGAGACTGGCTTTTTGATAGAACAACCCAACTAATAGATGGATGAATTTTTCTCAAAGCATCACGATTTATTTCTCCTGCAGACATGAAACAGATTTTGACATTAATATCGATTTCCAAAATTCTTTCAGATAACTGGAATCCAGCAATGTACGGCATCTTAATATCAATTAATGGAAGATCAGAAATTTGGTTCAAAATCTAAAAGTGCTTTTCTAGGACCATTATGTGTGTGAACTGCAATACTTTTGCTAGTATTTTCTATACCTACTTTGAATGTATTAGCAACACCAGGGTCATCATCAACAATCAATATTCTTTTCCAATACTTGTCTCGTTGCAATGACGTCAGTAGTAGATGATCTGCCAGAATCTTTGGATCCTTTTGTCACATTTCGTTTTGCCTAGGCAGCACTGTATACCTGATCTATCTTTGCTTCAATGTCCTTAAAATTGCTTATGGAACTAATATTCTAAGAGAATTACATAACGGTCATATAGAAATAAATTAGCTACCATATCGAATCAAAGTCCTTTTGTTTTCTTATCCATCTCTCTGACGTTCCTCACCATCTCTTTTTGTGCCTCAGTTAATTTACTAGATGCTTCATGCTTATTAGATATTGAAATACGCTCTCCTGTACGATTTGTTGGCCATAACTTCCACAAGTCCATATCTGTGATCGAAGTGGTTGGATGTACATTAATCGATCTAGTTAGTCTGATTTGACAACTGTTGGAAAAATATTCTTCAGTTGGTGACTTATCCCATGATAGAATAAGCATGGCTGCTTGCCTTGTTCGTTACCATCAGAGTCTAGCCACGTTGCTTAATATCGTTCGTTATAGGAAGAGACATCAATTGACCTAATTTTTTAAATTTATTTTTTTACAATACCTATTTGGGATGGGTAGTTCTCGCACAACCAAATATCCATGGTAACAGGTGGTATCAGCTGAAAACAGGTGGCAACATTATGGTAACAAGCTGGGAAATAGTGGTAACAGTAGGTAACGTTCTGATAGCAGCAGGTAATATGGTGGTAGCAGTAGACAATAAGTTGGTAACAATGGAAAAAAATGTTGGTAGCAGCTGATAACATAGTGGTAACAAATGGAAACAGCTAAAGCTGTGTGTTTATCTATAGTAGATATGGTGTGGGAATCTAACATGACCCGAGACGAGATGGAGAACTATGTTCTGGAACTATACCAACAGGGTAGGATGGTTAGACATATTGCGCAAGTGACACATATGTCTTTTCGTGAAATCGGGGCTATAACCAAACCATACAAACAAAAAATCGAACAAGTAGATGATATTAAATCAAAATCTAAAGTTACCCAGGCTATCAATTTATTTTCTGAAGGCAAGGATCTCGTAGATGTAGTCATACCGTTAGATCTCCAACCTGATCAAGCCCGAGAAATCTGTCAACAAACTGGTTGAGGTATATGATGGAATGCAAAACTTCCTACCTTCACTTCTGGAACTATTTAGAATAATCTTGAACCACGGGTTAAATGCAAATGATGTCACTGAGGATTATCAACGCTGGGCAATTTGAATATCTAAAAAGAAGAATCCAAAGTCGAATGGATGCTTTAACCTGAATTGAGAATGAAATAAAGAAGAAAGAATATCATTTGAGAACACTGAATAAGAGAATAAGGGAATTTTCTTAAATCATAAAAGATTGTAACGTATTTCGTGTAGTTTATTTTTGGAATTCAAAAGTTACAGTGTTAATGGTTAAGTAAATGACAGACTACAACCGTCGAGATGTGTATATCAGAAACCCGGCTGATTGTAGTCTGCAGCGATATGTGTTATTGCTTGATATAATACAGGGAGCGTCGTAAAGCAAGTAATAGAAGCAGGAACAAGTGCAGTGAAAACTCAGCATAAAGATAAATAAGTTAGCCAGATTAAGCACAAATTAGAAAATACATCCTAATCAAGTAAAAAATCAAAACAGTAATCAAATTTGTTGTTAGGCGAATTATACTCCATACGTTCTTCTTAGTACATTGAACGGTTGCTGTTTAGACCATGTTCGATTCTCTAATTATTCGACATATCATACTAACTGTATATTATTATAGCATGTTTCACATATTCAGCTGATGGAAAAAAGGATCTATCAAAGGAGACGTTGAACCAATCACCAAAGCTAATTCAGAGAAAGACAAGGAATTGCAAGAATTAGAAGTGGAATCAAGCGGTGGCGGACAAGGTGCAGGCGGCGGCTAAGCTATTTTATTCTATTTCATTTGATGCCCTAGTGTAGAACCAATTACTATTATCCAACATATCACATTTCAGTTAACTGAAGGTCTTATTATTAGAACACATATTGAAAGAAATTTGATGCCTCAGTCAAATAGCATCTCCATTGGATCGCACTGAATTTGTTTAATACAAGCAGAATATAAGACAACGTACTACTGTGGCTTCCAGATAGAAACAGATCAGAC
>JAICVW010000076.1 GCA_025935105.1 Nitrososphaeraceae archaeon | reverse complement strand
GTATAATGTACTTCCAGGTGTAGATGGAATAATCCCGGTTGATGTATATGTTCCAGGGTGTCCACCCAGGCCTGAGACTTTGATCCAAGGTACAATGCTTTTGCAAGAGAAAATTAAGGTGTCCAAGATCAAATAGATATCTTTTATTCAATTCACTCTGATTAGGATAAACATTGTCTGTCTCTTTAGGAATAAGTAGGTGTCTATTGGTAAATGGATAGGTTTGGTTTCTCGCCTGATGTCAGTCTAAAATGGTACATATTAGATTACGTATTGTTTATGTTTCATTAATACCTCGTAACCAAATATTCAGTAATATCTGATCTGCCATATCATATCTTCTGCGTATTTTTAATTAAACAAATATTAAAAATATTGGATGATCTTAACACCTCAGTGTGCTTCATGACTTTCTTAATAGCATATCCTGCTACCACCAAATAGGAATCCACCACCTGCTGAAAATACAATACGATCTCTAAAATCAGCCAACTTCCTTTTTGTTTATCAAATTCAGACTTAGGAGATACTTAGCTTTAGCTTTTACTGTTAGAAACTTGGATTGGCTTTATTGATCTATACCATCAGCCGTCTACTTACGCAAATACCATCAGCTAGAAATGTTTCTCCTTCATCCAAGAATTACTTACCTATCCCCATTAGGTGCTAAATGATCGAAAGGTAGATAATTTTCAGGTATTCGGTATTGTTCTATTCCATATTAAAAGGTAGACTAAAGCTAAAAGTAGCACCCCTAGCTCCACCATTATCTTTGTTGTTCTCAGCCCATATTCTACCACTATGAGCTTCGATTATATTCTTTGAAATATAAAGGCCCAGTCCAGTGCCTGTGGTGGATTTTGTAGCAAATTTGGTAAATAATCTAGGTAATATTTCAGGATCTATACCGGATCCTGTATCTTTTATACTCACAATTGCTTTATCCTCAGTCCCTGTAGCCATCACACTCACTTTACCTTGGTCTGTAAATTTAATGGCATTACTCAAAAGATTTGTTACTATCTGGTTTATCCTACTTTTATCTGCTTCTACTAGAATATCGTTTTTAGGTTCTATAAACTCTAGGCTTAGACTATCATTCCTGTATTCCTTACTAAGCTGGTTCTGAAAGTCGGAAACGGCATTTCGTAATATTTCACTCAAGTTAAATTGTTCCTTCTTTAGCTGTAGTGACTTACTTTCTATTCTTGTGATATCTAAAATATTTTCAGTAAGCCGCAGTAGTCTTTTGGCATTTCGGGCTATTATGTTTAGCATTTCTCGCTCTTTTTCATTAAGGTGCTCTGAATGAGTCAACAGACCAGATAATCCAAGAATAGGTTGTATGGGTGTTCTTAATTCATGAGCTGCTATATTGACAAAGTCATTTTGCATTTTATTGAAATTTTGTGATTGTTCATACAATTCTGTTTGCTTCCAAAAGGTTTCAAAAATAGTTGCATATGACAGAGCGATCGACTTATTATTAGAATATGTTGCCAAGCCACCAGCTTCATATGGATTTTCTATTTTATCATCTCTTAACTCCCATGTCATTACCTCTCTTCTATCTACAACTAGAATAGTGATTTTAGTCTCTAAACTCTTATCTGCAATTTTGATATCAACTTGTGGAACTAACATTTTTAGATCTTTTACTATGGTCTCTACTCTATCTCCGTACGGAATCAGTAGCTTTACTATTGCCCCATTACGAATTGCATCTGAATAGATTTTATCGATACCCGCATTCATACCAATGATAAATGTCTTTGAAGTTGCCCAAATAATCACCACTTGTTCTTTTGCTGATTTTATTATGTTATTAGCGCGTGATATTGACACTTTAGTGTCTTGGATTATCTCCGTCATTGATGGTTCAATTCCTTCTTCTATTTCTTTGAATCTTCGTTCTGCTGGGATTGCTTTGTTCCAAAATGTATTAAAGATATACTGTCCCTGCTTTACTACTTCTTCGGCATTGCTGTAAAAGACTTGTGTTAATAACTGCTTGTTACGTAGAGTTGTCGTAGTCATAAATTCTGATTCGCTTATCGCTATTCCTCCTACAAAGCCCTCCAAGTGACGAAATTCGTCAACTGCTTCATCTTGAATAAGCTCTTTGCAATATCGAATATTGTCTTTTGTAATGTCTGTGATAAGTCTTATCTTCCCTCCACGCTTTCTGCAATCAATATAATTATTCTTATAGATTTCAGGAAATTCAATAATGATAGATGGACCATTCTTGTCTCCATACAAGTCCATATGGTGTTTTGCATTTTTCATAAACTGAACTCCTCGGCTGATGGTATTCTCCACCCCATACAAAATCTCCGTTATTTCAGATTGTACATCTGAAGTTTCCAAGGAGCAAAGATAATGAGGTTGGAGTTATATAAATAGGCATATCAAACTTCAGGTTTTAGATTACTCTTCGCGATCAGTAATTACCAGCTAGAATTATGATCTCTTGATTTCAGTCCCAGCGTGCTGATTTCTATGGCTTCAAAATGAATTTAGTCAGTTTGTATGCTATCATTACAGCACCCATGTCATTTTAAAGGAAGTTCGTATGACTCTTGTCTTATCGATTCCGTTAATAGATTCCATGGATTGTTCCGCCTAGTCAATTCTTCTAACACGGCAAGGCCTTCCTGCGTGATTGCAAACTCTTCTGTGTAAGGATAGCGTCTTATCCTGCCTTTAATCAGGATTCTTTCTATGTAATCTTTCGCCATATGTTCAGTAATTTGCAGTAATTAGTTGTGAGGTTGTTAATGCATTAAGAGAAATGTCCTTTGCAATCTTCTTTTCCGATTTGGCCTCCTTCTTGATTGAACTCAGTATTCTTAACTCCCATCGCCTTACCGCATTGCTCTCTGACATTTGTGGCTAGTTATAATAATCGACGAGTATTTATAAATCCACAACATGGTCGTAATGATTCTTACCCATCCAGAAACTCTTTGCAGCTGTGAGATACCATTCATATGTTATTATAGCATTTACAAAATAAAATGATATAAAATAACTCTGGATATATTCTGACTACTTATAGAGTAGTACTTCTACGATTGCCTGTACTGTGCTTAAAATATCCAGCTTTGTCAGCCGAGATATCACGTAGAATAGAAGGCTGTACGATCACAACAAAGTTACTCTTCTATAACCCGATTAGTAGGGTCTTCATTATCGCCTGAGTGTTTAATTTTATCCACGACCCTCTTGAATTCATCATTTGTTCCCTTTGCCTTCTTGTTCAATACAATCATTTTATGCACATAATGGCTTAGGACTGCAAAACACTAAACATAGCCATCTGCTAACAAGTTCGTGGAATCTCTCATCAGGTATTGGATGAAGCTGGAATCTATGCTTTTCGTTGACATTAACTAAATCTCAAAAGTATCTGATCCCGTAGTCCCAGCTTTCTCTTCTAGCTTAGGATTTACTTCATCAATCCTTCTTGTTAGTTCAATTAACTTTTGATCGATAAGAATGTGGTTAAACTGGTCAAGTTCTGAAGCAGACCTGATAATTATACCCCTCTTTTTAGTAGCAGAACCAGTAGCATCAACAGGATTAATTTCGATAGCTATAGAAGCTTGTCTAGATCTAAATGAAGGTAACTTTAATAGAAATATTCCAGGAATATTAGTTGGACTTCTCTCCCAGTCTCTGGATTTACTTAGAAAAACCGATAACTTATCTTCCCTCGACATGTTAGATAGCCTACAAGCTTGATATTCATATTTCTTATGGAGACAAGATCTTCAAATTCCTTATTCAATTGTCTAGTATCTATTGAAGCGGTACAATAAGAATCATCAAGGTCAGCTTCTACTTGCGGTAATCATTATTATTGTGCTTTTCCAAGAAAAAAGCTGTTAGGAATAAGCGATAATTGTAGCTGAGGCTAAGCATTGAATTGAGATTATGAGTTTAAATTCTGGTGTTCTGGATTAAAATTTTGATTCGGTATTTGTCTCAGACGATGAGAGTGCCTTGGTTACATCAAGATTTTGTGAATATACGATACGTTCAAAGAGTGCATTTAATGAAGTTCCATTGCATAAGCAAAGGTGTTACATTGACGAAGCGGAAGTGAGATATAAGTTTAGTTACCAAAATTGTGACACCAGCAGGTAATAGTGCTCATGGCGCGGTCCTTAAGGATTGGATAGGAAGGGAGGTCAGTGTTATACCCTTTAACGTATTTGAAGACGCCTGGATAATTTGTTAAAAGGTCCTGGGTTTGGCCTAGGAAGAAAGTGAAAGAAATAGATATGTGTGTTTTCTGCAACCTTTGCAAGTATTTTATCACAGTTGGATTACATACACTAATGTATTGCATCCCGAATTGAATGAGAATGAGATCGGATCGGACATATCTCATCCCTACCTAATACGGTCGGGGCTCCTACATCGGGCCTCCACTTGTAGTAACTGTAAAGCAAACGTCTTAATATGTCAGAAAATGACTCAGAACTTATGTTAACCAGTATAGGTTAATCCAAACCAAATCCCATTTTAGTAATCTGAGATGGTTAAGTTAAGAGCATTTTTTGGCCTCATAGTTTATGTTTTCTTGTTTTTCCATCAAACCGTTCACATATCCTGTCTCAAGCATCAATAATGAATACAGAATATTAGAAACATGCGTATACACAATTGATTCTACCACAGGATCATTTGCTATATTTATGCTAGTACTGTATAATACCTCAGTACTATTGCTTTGCAATACTTCAAGTTTGAAAATCTCTTTGATTTGTATTTGAGAGTCGTATGTTGTAGTGGTAAACTGCAATTCACTATTTGTTCCATTATTACTATTGGTTAGTCTTCTTGTAACTCCAGTGAAGAATTCAGGAAAAAGTTGTTCTAAGCGTGTATCTTTAAGACCACGGTAAATGACATTAGCTGGTACTCGTAAAGAAAGACGTTTGTTTATTGACGACATAGCACATACACTGTTTCTGAGGTATGAGTAGCTATATTCGATGGTTTTTTATAGGTTTTTTTATTGCCATTTAGATCTTCAATATCTCCCAATTGCCTACATACTGGTTGGATTCAGCTCACCTTTATACATAAACTGACGGTATTATCCTACATGCTTTATCTGGATTCTCTGTCACTTTAATTCGCATATGTATTTGGGTTAATCGTTTCGTTAGTTAATTCTCGATCCACGCCAAGTTTCATTAATTCATGAATATTAGACATCTTTGTCTACTACATATGTCACCATCAGATACAAGAAATACAAGAAAGAGAGACAGTCACAATTCAGAGAAACACTCAGCAGAAGGTAATAGTAATGTAAAAATGGATTAGTGTACATTATAGATTATGAATAAGATGACGATCGCTCGTTTGGCGGGTCTTGCGTTTGCTGGTGGGCTGACTGCGTGGTCTACAATAAATTGGTACAAGGACAGAGGATCACGAGATAAAAAGCGGGTCAGAAAAGCCAGGATATAATGAGGCCCTAGCAGAACAATTAGCCTAGACAATTGTAGGAATTAAGCAGTAAAGAATTGCATCATTTGCCACATAGTATTCTCTCTCAGACTCAATAAAAACACGGATATTATTACTATTTTAGCAGGTAATTTAGCGCTTAAAGGATATGAAATTTACAAGACATACAGTGCAGAAGAGCGTTTGAATAGGATAAAGGAATTGGATGAAAAAGTAGATTTTGTTTTTTGTCGATGGCAAAATTGCAGCAGATAGCGGTGCAGTATTGATTATCAATTCGAATATCAAGATTGTGGTGCTTGCAGAAGAGCAAACCGATAAAACAAGGGTTTTAGATTATGGCGCTGAAGAATTTATATCAAAACCAATTAGTGCTGAATCCATCATAGATAAAGTTAACACCCTGCTACTCAAAAAGAAAACTGGAAGTTCGTAATTCACTTCATCTTCAATTAACACTCAGATTCATCTCGATGCCTATCTATTAGAGCCAATCAATCGTTGAACAGCATCTATGTTTCTTTATAGTTCACTTATGAGATTTACTTCATAAGTATATACTTTTACGGCATACTAGTATTAGCATTGGCTTATAGGAATTGTATGACAGATTGTATTAAATCCTCTACCAAATTAATCATGATGTCGGTTTGTGAGGTCTATTGAAATTTGGAGCATAAAAGAATCCTTATTTGTAATCTCTTTTATATAAGCAGGCCCCTATCATTAGATAGAATAATCAATGAAATTCAATTTTCTTAACAGGAAGAAGTTCAAATGTGATGCATGTAAAGAAAAATTCGAAACCGAATCTGACCTGGCACAACATAATAAACTTGAACATGGATCAAAGAAATAGAGATAGAAAGGCAGATAGATCACATATGCCTTTAGCCCCAGAATTTTCCATCTATGAGCCAAATAGATTATTCTGTCTTTACTCTTTCTTTTTTCTTGTGAGCTTGAAATTAAGTGTCGAAGATACTAGTGCTTCTTCACGAACATTCTCGCGCCCTTGAATGTATTGAGGTTCACGCACTGGATACTGTTGTTCCAATTGGGTCAGCTTGTTACGTCATTTGAATGATTCTATGACTACGGAAGCACGTAATAGGTTTTAACCTTCAAAGAGTTCTCATCCCATCAAGCGTCGTCATACATATTCGCCAGAACCCATCGTAATCCTTCAAACCTTCCGTAACAATAATTCAATTTTGCACTATGTGGGCCAGGATCAGCACTAGGTTTACTATTTGTGCATCTAGGTCCCCAATCTCATCATCGGCAAATCTGCATTTCTTTCAGAACCTTTGATCTAAGCTGCCTAGTCGTTCTCTCCTTTCTTACTATCTATGATAGCTAGTCTCACATACAAGAGAGCACCCTTCGTGTTCCGTCTTTAAAAAAGTGTATAGAATAATGTATTGAAGCTATTTCAGTATATTCGATGTTTTGTATCATATTCTGCAAAATAGATACTTATTCCTTGAAGTATACGTATGTAGTTCCGGAACCCACTAAAGTAGTAGAGGGTTCAGGGCACACACCTTAGTAGAGAATGCACAGATTATATACCTGGGTAAAGCTATGGATATCATAGATTAACTTTAGATCTCATTACAATAATGCAAAATTCAATTGTGTGTTCTATCTGTAAAGCAGAGAATCGCATCATTACAGACCTAGACGCCGGTGAAATGATCTGCAGTGAATGTGGCCTAGTTCTCTCTAACAATATTCAATATACCAAGCAAGAATGGCGTGATTTTATGGACAATGAAATATCAAAAAATAGAAGGAGAACAGGACCTCCTACCTCTTTAGGCCATCATGACAGGGGATTGTATACTATGATCGGTAAAGGCCGTAAAGATGCTAGTGGAAATGTGTTGGATTCATCCGCACTTTCGTTAATGAAAAGATTGAGAACATGGGATCTTAGAAGCCAGGCTAGCGTTAACGGAAACCTTCGTCTTGCATTTGATCAACTTGATATACTGAAGGACAAACTCGGGCTACCGAGCTCAATAATAGAAAAAACTGCTTATATATACAGGAAAGCCCGGAGCAGAGGGTTAGTACGCGGAAGAGATACTAGGATAGTGATAGCCGCTGCTCTCTACTTGGCGTGTAGACAACAAGGAATTCCTCGAACACTTAAGGAGATCTGTTTAATTAGTAACGTCAAAAGAAGAGCTGTTTCAAGGGAGTACAGAGATATCATATTTGAACTTGATATGAATATCCCTATCGTCGATCCGTTGAAATGCATCAGTAGAATAGCCAATCAGATCAATTTAAACGGGAAGATAAAACATGATGCAGTCGCTATCATGAATGCTGCAACTAAAAATACGTTTTCAGCTGGAAAGAATCCTATGGGACTTGCCGCCACGATTCTATATCAGTCTTGTTTGATTAATGGATATGACACTATAGGACAGGCTGTTTTCGCACAAACGGCAGGAGTAACAGAAGTTACGATTAGAAACATTTCTAAATATCTAAAAACCCAGCTGGATCCGGAGTGGGGTAAGGGTGCCTATCGCCAACACTAAAGATCTAATTTCCAATAAATGCGATCCTTTGAATTGCTCACGAGGAGCTGACATTCCAGTAATTAATTTAATAAATGTGTTGGCAAGGCGAAAAGAACCAACTGGCAATTACAATAATAAAAATCTCTCCAAAGTTTGGCAGGAATTCATCATATTATTGATTTAGCTTGATATATACAATCTTACCTACGTTACCTACCTATTTCAATTGTCAACATTATCTACGTTAATCTGACCTATGAGAATGCTCACAAGCAGTAGTGGGGATATATAGGTGATCCTCGGTTTCTCCAATTCTTAAATCAGAATGACTTTCTTGAAGTTGATATCGATTTTCCCATTGAAATCATATTTTAATGTATAGGAGCTTTAATTAGCATGATTGCATACACTCTATTGTTATGGTTGATCTAATCTACGGTCGTGGGATAACAGATCTTATATCTGAAATGCCTTTTTATATCAACATTTTCACAAAGTATGTTTCCATTAAGCTATTTAATGCAAAGCCTCCAATTTATGGATCTGTAGACATCATTAATGTTTGTAACCTACACTGTACACATTGCTATTGGTGGCTTAATAGAAAGAATAACAACAGCGAATTAAGTGCAGAGAAGTGGCGCGAGATAATTAGACAAAGAATAAAAAAGAACCATCTTTTTATCGTAACATTAGTTGGTGGTGAACCAACTCTACGTCCAGACGTCATCCAAGTGTTCTGC
>JAICVW010000539.1 GCA_025935105.1 Nitrososphaeraceae archaeon | reverse complement strand
CTATGAGTGTTCCTGCTGCCACGAATGTCAACATCAATAACAAGACATATCCAAATAATTCGTCCCAGTGCATAGGCCACACACCTATTAGAAATACAATCACTATCATGGCAACAGCAACGGGAAGTGAATTAAGTACAAGTGCACCTAGAACTTTTCCAATCAGAATAGCCCATGAATTAGCAGGTGAAAGCATCAACTCTTTGATTGTTCCTTTCTCATATTCTCTTGCTGCATTCGATCCTGCTTGAAGTAAACCGCCAAGCATGACGCTTACAACCAAGAGGCTGACAACAAGATACTGTACATAATCTGTATCTCGGGAATATGTATCTATTTCATGTGCCTTAACCACGACTTGAGTCGGAAAAGCATTTGCATAGAACGAGGTTATGGCCAATGGCATAGCCCGACGTATATCATTTGTAAAGTCTACATTGAGATTATTGATTACCACTGGTAACTCTACTTTATTGCCATTCTTCAACGCAGAATCAAAATTAGCTGGTACTATCACTATTGCCACAATACGTCCTAGTTGCATAAGCTTCTGTGCTTTAGAAGCTGTAGTTTGTTGAATGATAAAAGAATGAGAGTGCTCCATAGCTGAAAGCAATTGCTGTGCATACGGACCATTATCTTTCAGAACAACAGCAGTAGGTGCTTGACCACCAGTAAGAGCAAACAGAAGGAAAAGAAGTAGAAAATTTATGGGAATAATAATACTTGTCAACATAAAGGCTCTTTCAGTTAGCGAGCTTTTGATATCCTTTAGGGCCATTGCATAAATAACGCGGATAGTGCTAGATGTTTTAGATATCTTAAGATTCATTATTTCCTCAAGCTAGTCTCTCAGGCTATTGCCAGTCAAACTCAAAAATATTTCTTCAAGATTGGGTTCTCTCTGTGAGATTCTTCTGATGTTACTTTCCTGGGTTATGAGTGTAATTAGCTCTCCAGTAGCAGAGGGTTCATTACCGCTCATTGCTATTTTGACTATTTTATTAGTTTGATTCACTCCACTTATGCCGGCAATATTACGTAGCTGTTCTAAAAGTTGAGATGATATTGTTGATTCTGTCTCTATCTCCATGACGGTATCGCCATACCTTCGTTTCAATTCCTCAGGCCTATCTAGTACAACTAGCTTACCATGATCTATTATGGCAATTCTGTCACATAGAACATTGGCCTCTTCGAGATAATTAGTTGTTAGCAGAATAGTCTTGCCTCTCTGTCTAAGATTGAGAATATAGTCCCAAATAGCACGACGGCTCTGCACATCTACTCCTAATGTTGGCTCATCAAGATATAATAGCTGGGGATCATGAAGTAGTGCTCGTGCAAGAGCTAGGCGGCGCTTCATCCCGCCAGAGAATGTGCTCACTTTACTACGTCGACGTTCGTAAAGTTGGACTAGATTGAGCATTTCATTAATACGACTATTACGATTTGGACGTTGCACACCATACAGATCAGCATGAAGAGACATGTTTGTCCATGCACTAAGCTCTTCATATAAGGCAGTCTCCTGTGGCACGACCCCAAGAGCTGCGTACACTGTACGAGTGTCCTTCGAAATATCATGACCAAGTATTTTGACTCGTCCAAAAGACGGCTTTGATAGACCGCTAACAATATTGATTGTCGTAGTCTTTCCTGACCCATTCGGACCTAACAAACCGAAGATTTCACCATACTTTACTACCAATGAGAGATCATCTACTGCGGTGAAATTTCCAAAGCGTTTTGTTAGTCTCTCGATTTCTATAGCTGCTTGGTTAGTGGTAACACTCATGTCGTTTCTATGACTCTCAGATTGAAGTTAAGTAGCTTTTAGTCATTATAACACAGTTATAAGGATAGTTAAAAGCCTGGTAAGGGAACTTAAAATAGTTATAACAGATGTCGTAAAAGCTATTTATTTTGGAAGAAACTATTCGGCAAACTTTATTCCATGATATTAGAATAAAACACGCTCTTAGTCGTGGTTTAACTAGAGCTTGATAGGAGATTTAAAGGCCTGACTTCAACATCAAATATAATTAGCAGATCTGTAAGTCTTATTTATATCTGAACATAGAAACCATCTTCTAAGTAACCTTTGGATCAGTTACCGCGGTGACATGTATCGTAGAGACTTGGAGCTTTTTAGATTAACCTTGTAACCATTATGAGGAATCACTTACTAATGTCATTTGGAAATAAATGGATAAAACCTCACGCAGATAATGTGGGAAATAGACTTTTGGAGGGACTAAAGCCACAGGCTCCACTCAAACCTAGAATAGAAGAGGCTCAAAACAGGCTAAATCTTCAAATTTCAAAACTTGATAGCATCTCTGCAAAAATGCAGGAAAAAGATCAGCTGATTTTTAAGCGAATTGTTCATTCACTACAAAATCATGATTCTCGCTACGCAAAGGTATTGTCTAGTGAATTGTCTCAAGTTAGAAAAATGGCACAGATGGCTATTTCGGCAAAGTTGGCTCTTGAACAAGTTCAGCTGAGATTAAACACTATTACTGAATTAGGCGACGTTGTTGTAACTCTTAGCCCGGCGATGTCTGAGATAAAGGGAATTCAAGGGAAGCTGTCATCGATTATGCCAAAAGCAGATCAATCACTAGGTGAGATATCAAATCTTTTGGGCAACATAATGAATGAGTCTGGACATATTCCAACAGCCGACATAGCTCCAAGTAGCCCAGGATTGAATGAAGATGCAATGCAAATAATTGAAGAGGCCAGTGCAATAGTGGAACAAAGTATGAAAGACAAGTTCCCAGACCTACCGTCAACAACCATGCAAACAAGTAAAACAGAGGCCTCTTTGTTCTAAGTCAACTGCGGCCACGACCTAATTTTTTAGATTTATTTCATCAATCTAGCAGCCAAGTGGAATGTGGTAATCCTGCGGGGGTAAGAAGGCATATCCAAACAACAGCTAAATTGGGAGAGTGAAAATGT
>JAICVW010000165.1 GCA_025935105.1 Nitrososphaeraceae archaeon | reverse complement strand
GAAGGTGCAAGAGGAATAGTGTGGGCCGCTACACTACCAGATAATGGCCCAAATGGTGGATTTTTCTATGATTGCAAGCCTGCCCCTTGGTGAATTTATATACGTATATATCACTTCTCAATTTAGTATATCTGTTCAGGATCCTAGCCAAGATCCTGTTATCGTACGGCTTAAGTATGGAAGAACGATGATTAAACTATATATATGGTGTTTAATGCTTTTTCAATCTAAGTATAGTTACCTTGATTACATCATAAGAAGAGACATTTCTAGTCAAAAAAAGCAAGTTACAAGAGCAAGAGTCATGTCAATTTCTTTGGAGTTGTATAATCAGCACGTTACGTCTATTCATGATAAGGACAATATGCTGTTGATTCGAGCTAAAGAAGGTAATTTCATTTCACGCCTCTTCGTTGTCAACATCTTCATCTTCCTCATCTTCCAGCTCATCTTTTTCCTCATCGTCAAGTTCATGGGTTTCTTCCTTGATTTCTTCTCTTTCTATTTCCTTGGCCATTATTATCAGTATGTACTTGATTCTTATATTTTATTTTAATTGTCTCCCAATTTTTTAGAATCGTTCATGTACAACAAAAAAAATGCCCTTACTGAAATAGGGAAGTTAGGGAGGAATTCCTATACCTCTATCCTTTATCATATCTATAACTAGTGCTGCAGTCCATGAAAATGATTTCCCACCCAAACCTCTCCCAGTAAAGGGATCATAATATTCTCTAAATCCATGGTTTGCAACTAGCTCGAATATCCCTTGTCTTATGCGTTCTGCAGCATCATTGTAGCCGTATTTTAGCAAACCTAGCCATATTAACCAGTTCACGTTGACCCAAATAGGACCCCTCCAATATGTCAGGTGTTTAAAATATGGTTCATCTAGATCAGTACTAGGTAGAGCCGGTGTATGACATTTTCCTTCTCCGCATGAACGAGCGTGAGCTATCCATTTCTCAAACACGTCAATTTGATCTTTAGGTACTAAACCAGTATATATTGGTACAAGAGAAGATATTGTTCGCTTCCTTATCCAATCTCTGCTTATTAGATCATAATTACAAAATAGTAGTTCTTCAGTGCTGCCTAATTTTTGACTAATGTCCGGATGAAAATATTTATAGAAGTTTGCTTCTGTCCTTGATATCCATTCTTTTATCTCCTGCGCATCCTCTCCAAGTATATCTGCAATCCTAACCATGTATTTATTTGCAATGTGAAGAATGCTGCTAAACACCAATCCCTTTATTTTAAAAGGAAAGCTCTCGTACATCTTTTGTTGATCGTAGTCGTATTGTTTCATTAATTCTATCATGTATATGAATTTGTTATACATGTCATCGCTTGGAATTGTGTTCTTCGCGCCACCAACTGCTATGACGTCTAATCTTTCAAATTTTAGCGTATGTTGAATTCTTATTTTTGCTAATGCTTCATCCCACACCGGTGAATCATCAAGTCCTGATTCCCAAGGATGAAATATTGTTACTAAGCCTGACTTCTCAGGATCTCGATCAGTTAAAAGAAATTTATGAAAGTGCTTTAATTTTGGATAAATCCTGCTTAGAAAATCTTTTGCCTTTATCTTATCTTTGGCATTTTCATAAATGTAATAACAAGCAATAGCATGTATAGCTGGTTGGGTCATTCCAGAAGTGCCGATATGTTTTGGAGCATAAGGCGATCTTGTTATATCATAAAAGTCAGCAGCAGGAAAATACGTTTTCTCTTTTTCGTTGAATACAATGTGAGGAACCATTCCATTTTGCCATTGTGCGTCAAACAAGAATTCCAACTCCCTTATTGCTCTCTCAGTATTGAAATATGAGTTTCCTATCGCTATGAATGCTGCATCCCAGCTCCACTGATGTGGGTAAAGTGTAGCGGCAGGTATTGTGAAGTTTCCCCTCCAATTTCCTTCAAGTACCTTTTTTGCATCTTCAAGAACTCGATCTAGATTCATATGTCTGCTCTAACCATTTAAAATCTACTCAATATTATTAGATGACATTATTATTCCATGTGCATCCTTCACATGATTGGTTAGCTCTTTTTGATTATTAAATTCTGTTTTGCACACACCGCAATACGTCTTTTGATGTTGCTCTCGTTGATGAATTGCTAGCTCGGCATTGTCATTTAATTTCTCGGAGCACTCGTCGCATTCTTTTTCCATTAACTTTGGAACACCGCGCTGTATTAGAATGCTGCAATTAAGAATGAGACATTATATCATGAACTCCGGAAACTTTTGACGGATATAGCAAAGTTATCAAAGATGCAGTTAAACAGTTGCAGCAACATTAGTTCAATAAAATGTATAGCAGAGATTTCAACCAAGGTTGTTGTTAAGGAAAGAACTAAGCGTCAATCAATCGAAGTTATGAACATCCTCACAAACCTTACTATCTGGGAATGAATCCTATGAGATTTGCCTGACAGTTTTATATCAAGTATTAAGATTGGGGAACATATAACTCAACGATATTGCACAAGCAGAGCAGGAGATGACAGAGATAACACTAAGAAACAGATTGGAGGATATGCGAAATAAACTTTAAAAAACATAAGCTGTTATTCAATTCATGCTATAGTTTTACTTTACTTTATGTTATCTGGATGATAATTATATGCCTTATTATAGCATGTTAACTAAAGCATAATGAATGAAAAGTTGTAGTACTAAAACTAGTAGTGGTAGTGACTACATCATTATAGAGAAAGAGGAATTAGAACAATACGTTGGCGTTCCAATTTGTGGCACAAACCTATCTACTCCATACGTCGAATTTCATCAATGAAATTCATTACCAAATAGGAAATAAGCTATTCATCGAAAATGCAGACTAATAACTATCAAAATATTAGAATATGAATAATAATAAAGAAAAAGAACATCCTGACAAAAGAGATTTCGAGCTAGAGAATATAGCTGGAAATTTATTGATTGTAGAATACCAAGTAGGGAAACCAAAGGATAGAGTAGTTGACAAAATCAGAGCTAGACAGACTTTTGCTCTTGATAAGGGACTACATGTGCCTGTAACTTCGCGTGAGTTCTACTATTGCATCATCTAATTGATCCGTTTTGAGCAGCTCAGCAATGTGGGTTGTATTAAATTCTCCTGCATTGGTACCAGGTTTTGAATGAACGAGTCTCAGGATTGCATTGTCAATTCCTTGAAGAAGTACTAATCGAGATTGCCTTACATCATTTATTTTCAGTCCGTTTTTTACCGTGGATGTTTGCTCCTTGCCTCCCAGTTGTGTGATTTGTTTAGTCTGACCATAAGTGAGAATTATAATAGATGGTGATGTTATTAACAAAAACATCGCTAGTATAACCGTCACTGTGCCGATAGGCATATTCTTTGTAGTAAACACATCTATTAACATACTAATTTTTATGTCTAACGTGTACTGATCATAAGTGGATCGATTGGTTGACAATTAGCCGCAATCTACACACTTGATTTGCTTATGGTGTTGGTGTTGTGGGTGCTTTTGGTCGTGTGACTGATGTGAAGACAACATGATTGCGTGATCCAGTAAGTTGCTAAGTTCTCCAATTGCTGCGGGCAATTGATCTGTTTTGAGTAATTGTGCTATATGGGTTGTATCAATCGATCCTGATTCTGACGCTCCTCCTGCTGGCTTTAACGATTTTGCCACTGCTGGTGATAAAGACGATATTTTTGCTACTGAAGATATGTTAGTAATAGTGGTGCGGGCTGCGGTGTTGTTGTCTATGTTAGTAGCCACTGGTGATGCATTCGTGGGTGAAGGTTCCTCCGTCTTTAGTGCTGCTATAAGGTTCTGAATTTCAAATGCAAATTCATTGAATGCAACTTTCTGACCACTTGCTGCTCTATCAATTGCATCAATAATGCCATCAAAAAGGTCAATTCGGGACTGCCTTACATCATTTATTGTCAGCTCCTTTTCAGGTGGTGATGTTTGTTGCGCAATCTTTAGTTGCTGTGCTTGCTGTAGTGGAACAATGTATGTAATCGCCGACCAATCATTAAAACCATTCAAAACTCCATTTACTCCGCCTGGGCCTGGAGTCCCACAATTGTCGAGGCCTGCATTGATGTCGGATTTTACATCAGTATCATTGAATTTTCCATTAAAGTTCCAATCAACTGGACTGCCAGCAGTGGCGAATAGCGGTCCTTCTCTAACACCAATACCAACAGGACCATAAATAGTAGTTAAACCTGGTGGAGTACTTTGACCTATTCCATTCGATTCATTCAAGTTTTGTTTATCTAACGTTGGAAGAGCAGATCTAGAATAGTCAAGAGGCCTGTTGGCAACGAACATTGGGAATTGGAAGAGATAGTTCATTATGCTCAAGTAGTTAGGTTTGCAATTTATGGCATCATTACCACCACCGTGAGTAAGCCCGAAGTTATGACCGAGTTCGTGCATAAATGTACCTGTCTGTTGATCCAAACTTCCTACAGGTTCACCAGTAGTTGGGTCAGTAGGCCAACCTGGAGCACCCAAAGTCACTAGAAAGTTCATACCGGGGAAGGGAGTGTCCGCTACTCCAGATGAGCCTGAACCTCCCGGCTGCTGTTTTGCGAATAATGCGTAGTGAAAAGCTAATGCTTTCGCCGCTAGGAGATTAACATGGTTAGGATCTGCTCTTTCTGTAGCATTTCCGAACCATTTTGGTTTTATGATATTATCGAGAGAACTTATGGACGTTGTAGCATTAAGTGGAATTTGGTCATCGAGCGTTGTATAGAGGTTTATTCCTGTTGTGCCATCAGGATTAGACACAGGTGCATTCGCAAATGCCTTTTTTACAGTTCCTAGAACTCCTAGAGCTGGTATGTGCTTCTGCATATAGTCTACCTCTATGTAGAGGTTCTTGTGGCGAGGGTCTGCATTTGGCAGCTTGTAATGATGCAGAGCACCATCTATGTCCATATAGGGTATTCCATCAACTTTCCAGCTGTTCAAAAGTCCATCACCGGCATCAGCTCTGTTTGGAGATAAACATTTGCATATGTACATGTTACAGTCTGTCTCCATTTATTGACCCACTGCAACTTGGTGTAGATGTAATTCGGGTTGGAAACAATACAAGACCTGATGGAGTATTTGGAGCTCTCGTTTCACTAACCAAGTAATTACCAGTTCCCAGACTGACAGCAACACCTGATAACGAACCTGAGAATGAAGATGGTGTTGGATTGTCACCTGTTACTGCCATTGTGAAATCTGATGGCGATGGAGAGGTAAAGCCCTGAGGACATACTACTTGCGTTACAAAGACACTACCTTCTTCACGACTTGATCCGTTCTGTGGGTTAGGTGGAGGATTTGCAAGCAATATAGTAAGCGGTACTGATTGCAATAAGCTGTTCATCAGTAAAATATTGCCAGGTAGCTGGAAGAATCGTTATTTCTTCTTTGGCCAGATGTGTAAGATAATACGCAAACAGTTCATTTACTGACTGGTTTAACTTAATGCCAATATCAATCCTCGCTTAAAATCTCTGACTTGTGTAGTTTGTCTGAACAGGGGTATACCCCATGGCTAAGTGAATTCTTGTGTACACACCTAGAACTTACTAGTTTATATGCCTGACATATATAAGAAACTTAACCCGGTTGTCTGTCTTACCATCAACAGACAGCCGGTAGTTTTCCATAATACTAATCCGATACTTACTACATGGACGCGCCACTATTATACTTGACACATAAAATATGCTGTATTCACCCAGATCTGTAAGATTTAGTTTATTCTATTATTTCATCAGGCTGTTAGGATAAAATACTATCATTATCTGCAACAAGCTACTTTTTTTGATAAAAGAGGGCGGAATATAGTCACTTTCAAGACGTCTTACATATAACCTAGTTTGATCTGTGATATTATGATGTGTAATCATTTTTGATTCAAAATAGTTTTCCGCTGACAGAATGGCATGTTGAACATATGGAAAAGACAGTCACCAAGTTTGTGACAGGATTATCAGAGGACGCTACAATGTGGGAGAAAAAACAAAATACACGTTATGGTAAGATTTCAATTGTTTGCAGACAAATAGAATACGATATCAAGCATGGAGTGACAAAGGAACAAGTCCTAGAGTACATAGAAAAGATCAGGACTCATTCAGGTTTTTTAAGTGTACTGAAGAATGAGGGTTCCTTGAATATGTTAGACCAAATCAAAGTACACTTTGCCCCATCAATGGAGAAGAATTTTGCTTTGTGGCGGTAAGAGTTTTTGACTAAAATTAATCAGTACGAGAAATCTATCGACAATTGTTGAAGTTATATAATATGCATGAAACTAGAGATCAAGCAGCG
>JAICVW010000155.1 GCA_025935105.1 Nitrososphaeraceae archaeon | reverse complement strand
CTCAAATGATCAACGGGTTAGACGAGACAGCTGTTCATCCCGGCAGCTACGTCTACAGACGAACAAAGGCAGCTATTGATCATTGTTATGAGCATATTCAAGCCCTGGAGCAGATGAGTTCTTCGGATGGAAAGTAGATTTAGCTATGACGGAACGAATCGAACTCCTACAATCACTTGAGGCAGCCCATGAGAAATTGATCGCTGCGGCAATAAATGCGGATACACGAGGTGTGAAAGGTTCCTGGGGGCCGCGCGAGATCCTTGCCCATGTTGTCGGATGGGAAGTGATTGCTATAGAATGCCTCCCTGGACTTCTACCAGCAGAAGCGCCAGCACCTCTTACCTATGATGCTGTGAATCTTGCGATGGCAACTCTTGTAGGAGATCACCCAATTGAAACTATCCGTAACATGCTCTACCAAGTCCATCAACGCTTCCTCCAACTGTCAGAAGTACAGAATGATGCGTCCTTTGTTCCCGGTCATCCCATCTACGAGAGAACGAAGGCGGCGATTGCACACAGCTTAGAGCATGGGCAGGAACTAGAGGGTTTGGAGTAATCAAATAAATCAGGCTCCTGGATTCTCAATTGCACAGTATTCAGGAGCCTTAATTAGGAGTAGATAGATTCCAGCCTTCAACGTCTTTCTGAGCAAGAAAAGCGAGGAAAAGTTACTTTATAAGTCCGAACCAACATACAATCTTCTTGCTCCTCTTGATACTACCAGTCGCCATAGCACTTCATAATGCGCCTCATCTACTACATCTCCTTCCAATAATTTATCTATGGCTGCAAGTATCTCTTTTCTAGCTTTCGCATCTTTCAAAACGGATATCATCGAAGCAGCTCTCATCGCCATATATTTATCTTTTTCCGTTAACATTTTAATTAGTCTATTGATTAACCCTGTAGATTCAAAATCATTATTTCTTAATAGACTTTCTACTGCTATCCTAGCTGAAAAATCATCGCTTTTTAAGCTATCGTATATTACATTTAATAAAGCTGGCAAATCCGAAATATCTTTCGTTGGCAACGCTTTAAATGCCTCCAATCTTACTTTAATATCGGTATCTTCCAATAAAAGCATGATTTCATCTCTTACATGTAAATGAGATGCTAGTGATATATTAGACCCCCTATTAATAAGCGAATATATCATTAAAGCTCTACGCCTTATTTTTGGATCATTGTCATGAAACAATTCTATAAGTACATCTACTAAATATAATGCCGGACTGGGTACTTCCTCGTAGAAGAACCTTCGAAATTGTTCTTCTTCAAGGAGATCGCTCTTAATAATTTCCGCAAATTTTTTAGCTATTGCATTCATTATCTCAGAATTTGCAGCCTTATCCGCTAATTTTAGCAAAATTAATATTAATTCGTGGGAATCAGCAATCTTCATAATTTCTACTGAGTCACTAAAAACATTTTCAAGCAAAGCGGTTATTTCATTTTCGTTAAATTTGTTCATTTTAATTAGTACGCTTGCACTTCCACAACGTATAATTGGAGATGCATCTATAAGTAACCCTCTGAGTAAATCCACAATTTCTTGCCCTGGGTCTTTTTGTGTATTCCTTAGCAATCTAATTGCAGTCAATCGCACATCTTTTGCCGAATCTTTTAATCCCCAGGTTAGTATCTCTTTCCAATCTTCTGATTTTTTACAAAAACTGAATAAAATGCTCAGAATCTGAGAGCGTATTTCTGGTTCCCCACAAGTAGCGAATAATTTTTTAAGAGAACTTTTCCACGTAGGAATTTCCAACGAAAACTCTGAAGCTTCTCTCTCCGCTAACAAGTTTTTCATTGCATTCAAAATCATTCGATGATCATTTTGTACTTCATTTGAGGTGAGCTGCCCAATCCATTCTTCGATCCACCTTTTCCTGATTGAGCCATTAGAACGTACCCAAGTAAGTGCTGAGGGAAATATTCTACCGCTAACATCTAAATTCATAATAACAGCTGCTTCTGAAGCATCTAGTTGAGAAAGTTGTAGTAAATTAATCAACCAAATACGTGGTAAATCTCCTTCATGATTTGGGAAACCTCCAAAGAGCTTTGTGATATCTAATACTGGCAATTGTAGATTAATTATTCGCTCAGCATTTTGCTTAGATACTCCATACAAGCTATTTGATCCTTCTTCGTCTACTATCATCACATAAGCTCTTTTCTCAAGATTTGTTCTTTCTCGAAAGAAATTTATTGATAATTCTCTTATTTCTCTATCCATAAAGAGACCTTGAGCGACCCCATCAATATCGCTGTCCTTCAGAACACCTATCGCTTTTGACAACAAGGCTTTCCGTACTTGCAATTTGATATTATCGCTCTCTTTGCGCTTCAGTAGTTTCGGTCGAACAGAAAATGGATATGCTGTAGCAATATCTTTCAGCCGAGCTATTATTGCCCAAAACAATAAGAAATGAGGAGTATCTAAAGCTAATGAGATTAATTTAAATACAATTTCATCCCGCTTCTCTCTTGAGACTGGTACTTTATCACCTATAATCTCTGCTACTAACAACAAGTCACGATGAAGGTATCTCTCATAGGGAGACTCCAAATTTTCTATCACCTCAATGAACTGTGTGGCTAGACGGTCTGACATGGTACCCAAATGCCCCGCCATCAATAGTATGATCTCATGCCATGTGTCTTGATGCACGTAATTTTCAAAACTTAGCTTTTTCTTTTCACCCGGTTCTGCTTGCCAACGACTATCTAACCATTGCTCTGCTAAGTAACCTGCTGTCAAATACTCAGCAAAAGTTGGATGCAAGAAACCATAGACATCTTGTCCATGTTCATTTGTTCCTCTTCTTAAAAAGAAACCTGTATGTTGTTCTATTTTATCTAACAGCCGATTACTAAGAGTTCGCGTTTTCCTCGCATCTGTTCCCCAATACTTCCGAACTTGCTGCTCGAACAATGGCCGAAACTCATACTCTGTTATTAACTTATCTGCACTGGTCATAAATATGGAGTAAGCAATTGGCTCTAAAATAGACACAATCTCCTTCCAGTCAATTTTTTGCTCTCGTTGCTTCAATGGCCAGTTACTTAGTAGCGTTTCTGTCGCCAGTTGGTAGAGTTCTACTCTTCTGTCTGGCAATTTACTTCCGTAATGATTCACGAGAGCAATGATTGTCAAAAGCAAAGGCGTTCCAGCAAGTTTCTTCACGCCTTCAGTTCCATCAATTGCCTCCCACAGCTCCATTGCTTTCCGCTCACAGTTTTTCTCTATGAATGGTGACTTGTGATCCGAGACCGCCATATACCAATTCTTCAGAAATTCAATTATTTGGTCTTTCTCAAGGTCTACTAAAACACAATGAGCAAAATCAAGAGTAAGCTGGTTACTTCTGTAGCCTATAATTCTGCTCGTCACTATAAATCTATTTTCGCTATAGTCGCACACAAATTGCTCAATTTTCGAAGCTACACGCATCCTCATTATTTGATCAGGAACTTCATCTAATCCGTCAATGATCACTAAGCATTTTTTACATTTCAACGCCCATGCGAATAGCCCTCCATAGATATCAGTATATAGTTTTCCCGTGATATAGCTGTAGAAAGATAAATTATTGTTCTTAGATAAAGCTTTACCGTATTCTGCTGCCTTTACTATCATTGGAATAAAATCCTGCAAATGCGTTCCAACTAACCTCATATCCTTTTTAGCAATCATATAGGATATATACTTGCCTATAGTTGTTTTGCCAGCTCCTGGATGGCCAAGTATTACTATCTTCTGATTTTTTAGCATCTTAGTCATTTGAATAGGCCTTTTTTCTTTTCCGGTACCATGCAAATTACCTGATATTTCATCTAATGCATATTCATATTCTTCTAAGATTGTATTTTTGTCTGATTTCAACCCTTCTGTTATATCGTTTGATTCTTGCCACATATTACCTGATACATCTTCTTTTACACGAAGTGGTATAAATACATCTTCCATTTGGATACTTACTATTCTGCTTTCTGTTTTGCTTGTGACGCGTGGCGAAATTCCGCCTAAATCCATAAACTTGTAATTCTGGAGGAGCGCTTCAAAGTATCTATTGAGGAGTTCTTGCAAGTCACTTTCATTCTGTAGAATCAAATTATTAGGTCCAGATAATGCTAACTTCTCACGCGAAGCAAAAGCATCTAATAATGCAGTTAATCCTTGTTTTTGAATATCACTCGCATCTTTTACAGCTGCTATCATGTCACGACCTTGCTGTACCGAAATCTTTTGGAACTGTACTTGATAGATAGGTGCAAGCTGAGGAATATTCATTACCTCGTCACCTACACATTGTAGAAATGTATTTACGGCATCATCTACTCTTTCCGATTCCACTGTTGGCACAACTTCAGCAAAAGTCTTTCTCAGCGCTATAAATTCTGAATCAAGATAAGAAGACGGTCTAACAACAATTTCTTTCACAGCCTCTTGTACACTTTTAATACTCCAGAAATCAGTGTTTCTAGCAATTGCATCTATAAATGGCTGATCCTCGTGCTTCTCTATAAAACGATAAACAGCTCGCTCTAATGCCCTATTCAACTCAGTTCGGAATTTACCCTCTGAGTGAAACTTGAGAACCCGCTCACGATTTTTCCCTTGAAGACCCTCAGCCAATTTATCCACTACGGAATCTCTAATCGCTGTTAAGACTGAATCTGGAAGAACGAATTTACTAAAGTTATCAAGCATCGGCTAGCTCCTTAAGATAAACTAAGAGCATCATGCTTCTTACAAGCCCTCATATTGACTTTTATTAACGCAACTCTTAAATATTACAGTTACTTTTATTAACAGTCAATAAGCAGACGCTATATATCAATACTGAACTAATAAAGAGATACCAGATCAAGAATAAATAGTTATCTAAATCCATCTCAACCTGTTAATAACACTAGTTAAGTCTACTTCTAAATCAAAAACTACTTCATCCAGACCCATCTAGAGCCAGCCTCAGAAGAGGTACAAGGGTGACAGCAAAACTGACAGCAACAACATGTGATTCAGGGTTGCAGAGTGTTACATATGGTTACAGCAATTGAGCTTGACAAGTCCCTCCTTCTTGAGAAGTCTCTCCCCAAAAGTCCTGGAAATTAGCCTCATGGTACTTCGCAAGTACCAAGCCGTAAATACTCCGTCTGAGCCATTAGATAGCCTTCTTCCTGCGCAACTGAATAAGGAATTAGTCCGAATCGCTGAGAAAATTAAAGAAAAGGCTCTTTCTTAAGAGACACCATCCACATTTTCAGGTGGTAGTTCTGGAGGTAAAGTCGTACAATAAAATGCTATATTTCTTAGACAAGTCACGGCACCTGCTGTGTCTTCTGCTGTTGTTTACGTTTCTGAGCTTCGATATACGCCTCTACATCACTACGTTCAAATCTCCAAAGATCACCTACCTTGAACCCTACAAGCTCACCTTTTTCTGCAAGACGAGTAATGCTCCTGGTACTCACTTTGAGCAAAGCTGCTACTTCTTTTGCTCCTAAAATTTCATCACGCATTACCATGATTTATATAACCCCTATCTCTGTTATCATGCGACTGTTGCGTATGACTATAGCATATCACGCCTTGTCAGTATTTGCAATAATATACGGACTGTAATTGACAAATCGGACATAGCAATGTATACTCTTCTTAGCAAACAAAAAGAAGAGGAGCAACATTATGCAGTTAACTGAACGTCACATGATTGATCGAACTGATCCGCGCTTTATGGCGATCGATGAGGCGGCCTTCAAGTCGAAAAATCTGTATAATGCTGCTCTCTACCTCATTCGGCAGTCCTATATTTTTGAGGGGAAGTACCTCAACTATAACGAAGTGCAACGGCGTATGCAGGCCCATGAAGCCTACAAAGCTTTACCCGCGAAAGTCAGTCAACAAGTCTTGATGTTGCTCGACAAGAATTGGAAATCCTTCTTTGAAGCACTCAAAGCCTACAATGAAGATTCGTTGAAATTTCTTGGTCGTCCTAAACTTCCGCGCTATAAGCACAAAACAGACGGTCGAAACATCCTCATCTACACCATCCAGGCCATCAGCAAAAAAGCGTTGAAGAAAAAAAAGGTCGTTCAACCCTCTGGTTTGCCTATCGAAGTCCAAACTCAACAGAAGGCCATCAATCAGGTTCGCATTGTACCGAAGATGGGCTTCTATGTAGTTGAAGTGATTTATACAAAAGACGTGAAGCAAGTTGCGGTCAATCCTACTTACTACGCTGGGATAGATATTGGAATGAATAATCTGGTTGCGCTAACTTCAAACAAACCGGGCTTTCAGTCCGTCCTTGTTAACGGGCGTCCAGTGAAATCCATCAACCAATTCTATAATAAGCGGAAGGCTGAACTGCAACGCGCCCTCAGTCACATCGATACCACACATCGGTTAGAGCGGTTGACCAATAAGCGCAATCGCCGCATTGACCACTATCTGCATACGGTGAGCCGACGGATCATTGAT
>JAICVW010000301.1 GCA_025935105.1 Nitrososphaeraceae archaeon | reverse complement strand
ATTAATATGTCATTGATAGATAGATGATAAATATGGAACACCTGGAACCAGATCACTTCGATAACCTATTTGCTTCAGGCGGAAAGGCATTGATAATGTTTTATGCAGATTGGTGTCCTTTTTGCAGTAGATTTAAGCCCATTTTCGAATCAACAGCAGATTCGAATTATAGAGGCAAATGCAAAATGTATGGATCAAAAGTAAATGACGATGACAACCCATTGTGGGATAGGTTCTCAATAAATGCGGTTCCTACCGTTATTGCGTTCAACGATGGCCAAATTCTTTCAAGGAGAGACGCAAAAATGGGGACCGGTCTGAACAAATCCGACCTAGATTCTCTTATCAAAGAAGTAGGATGTACAGGCCCTCCTTAAGACCTAATGCCATAGAAAGCCCTGTACATGTTATGGGGCCGTTATTCTCTGATACGAATGACGGATAGGTGTCGATTTCTAAAAGGAGCTACAGGTGCTACCCAACATGAAGGGCTAGATATGATCACTATGCCTTTTGAGAACAGGCAAAATATTCCTCGTGAGTATCTTATCAAATACCATAGGCTAATTCGAGAGTTGCTACAGCCTCTTTAGTATTTTCATTTTTTAGCGCTCTCATTGCACGTTCCATAAATAACTTTGAGGTTTGATCTTCGGTACCACACGACATTTGTTGGTATGCCGCTGTCAAGCGAGATCGTGCCTCTTTAATATTTTCATTTTTTAGCGCTCTAATTGCGTCATTTACAAGAGCTTTGAGTCCTTCATGTCTATCGCGCTCGTTAGGCCAGAAATCCTGTTCAACACCAACAAGGGGAGCAGCTACGCTTTGTATATTAACAGTTTCGAATGCTTTTTTTATTTCATGACGTATTATGTTGTTAACCTCTTCTATCGATTCACAATCTTTTTGTTGTTTTTGAAATAAATCTTCAACCATGGCTATAAAGCCGGGAATCCCTAATTTACCCCTCAGCTAATTACATTTGTCTGAATTAAGAGCTATGATGAACATTTCGACACTGCTAGCTAAGAATTCGATCACATCTCAATAAAATAATTGTGTCGGATGGATTTGCATTGAATCATAAAGTGGCTAATCGATTTAAGATTGCGATAAGCAATAGGTTTCAGATAGCTCTGTTGCCTCGGTTCTATCGATGATCATCTTACTTTATAGTTTAAAATTTTATATAAAGAAAGGTTCTCGAAGATGCTTCCCCGACGTTTGGATCATTCGTTCCTGAAGATTAGTACAAACTCTTCCTTCATTTTGCCCATAGTAGAATGGTATTTGCCTCTCCTGATCTCCTTGATGAACGTAAAGCCCGCGTCAATAGCATGGCGTTTTATTAATTGATTCAATTCCCACATCTTACCTCTGTAGGTGGGATTGCCTATTGTAATGCAGCAGTATTTCTTGTTTCGCAAAACGCGTTTCATCTCCAGTAGCGCTCTTTTCATATCTCGAAAAAACCGTTGGGGAGTATCAGGTCGGCTTCTCCTGCCGCCAATCATATTATTATCCAAAGAGCTCAAATCATATCCTAGCCACCACAATGACAGCCTTTGATATTCCACGTAAGGAACAGCAGCCATGTACGGAGGATGTGTACAGATTAGATCTATACTATTATCATCAATAAATGAGATATTTCTGCTATCCCCATTCAAGACTTTAACATCTGAATTAGATGCTGCTTTACTAAAATCGTTTGCGTTCTTAAGCATTCTAGCAGTAGCTAATGAAAACCTTTCGAATATTCTTTCTTTGGGAGCAGCCCGTTTATTTATCATCAGATTTCCAAATCCACTCTTACTGTTAGAAACACTCCTCAAGAGTGAAGAGAATGCTACTTTAAGAAAGTCCTTCGCATATGGATCCTCTATTGATTTTATATTGTTGATGATCAGATGCAATTCGCAAATTACATTTGGATGATACCATTTCGTTATATTTGAGTTTAATTTGCCATTCAATACAAGTTTTGCAAGTACAAATTCGGATCTAACCGACCGTGCATTTTTTCTATATTCAAGAATATCACTTTGCAAATTAAGCAAGAACCGGCTTACCTCCTGGATTGTTGAAAAGCTAATTATGCTTGTCTTAACTTTGGAAATAAGGCAAGCAAGGGGATTAATATCAATACCAATCGAGTTCCTTCCCAACAGTTTTGATTCCACTAGAGTAGTACCACTTCCCACAAAATTGTCCAACACGAGTTCATTTTTTAGGCTGAGAGCAGATATTATCCTATTTGGGATTTGGGGTACATATTTTGAAGAGTACGGATGAAAGCTGTGGGTGTAATATTCTGTGTTCACGGATATCATCTCCCAATCTAGCTGCCAAAGTTGTTGAATTTTCTTTAATTCCGGTATTGACATTTTTCCCTGGTTTGTATTTTGTATTCTGTGCCCGAGTCACAGACTTCTTCCCATTTTACATTTTGCTTTATGAGTTCCTCGTATTCTGAGTTGACCTCGTAGAGTATAGAATTACGCTTCAAGTTTTTAGCAGCCTTCATTGTCGTCCCACTGCCACCAAATGGATCAAGGACAGTCTCCCCCTGAATCGTGTATAATTTTATTAGTCGCGATGGTATCTCTTCAGGGAAAGGGGCGGGATGACCTTTGGTAGTGGATACCCCTATTTCCCATACACTCCATGAAACCTCTTTGATAAATTTCTCAGACAGTCTGTGCTCGGGCTTAAATTGGAGCTGCATTTGACCTTCGTTCCGGAATATCAGGATATATTCATGCTGGATATTTACACTAAAGAGACAAGGGTAAGGTTCTTTCTTAAGAAACTTGGTTACGCCGCGTTGCCACAGGCCCTGAGTCCCCTTTGGCTTTATCCAGATAACTTCCTTGACAAACGTGAAATTGAGATTTTCCATGATTTGTATAATGTCGGCATTTATTGGTCTAATTCCATGATTTGTGATTGCCGTACCAATTATTATGGCAACAAACCTGCCTGGCATCATAACCCTTTTAACCTCTTTAAATACTGGTTGGAGATTATGCAGGTATTCACTATATGATTTAGCTTGATCATAGGATCCATATTTTTTGAGATTGTAATAAGGTGGTGAAGTGATGACCAAATTTACTGACTGAGATCCAAGTTCAGGCATAACGGTCGAATCTCCGATGATTAGTGTATGAGTGTTCATATTGGAGTTTTCAAACAGTCCAAGATATTGAAGACAAATATTAAAGATAACAAATTTACCGATCCCCCTATATCTTAGTGAGAAGTTGAAGCGACCTTATTATTACTTGCAAGGCGAGCGTACTTAAAATTACTCAAGGTAGCATAATAATTGAATGTCAGCGATGTGGCGACGATGATTAATATGACTTGATCTCTTAAATGTTGAGAATTACGCGTGATTCCGAAGGACATTCTTGCTTGACTTTTATGAGCATTCTAATGGATCAGCAGCCCACAGGGGATGTATATGCAAATTTTTACCTAATCTTGATTAATGATAAAATGAGGCATTGACCATCCAGTTTCGATGAAACAAGCAAGCGAAATGCAATCGAGACCAGAAAGAGAGCGGGGTAGCTGTGACCAAATGAATCTGAAAATCAGCAGTTTCTAGTGGCTCGAGTTTTTAGTTCTTCTTTTGTCGTTTTCTGCTGTGCTAATAGTTATTGGCAGTACGACGGTTAAGATCCACTTGGCAGCAGCAGAGGCCCAAGATAGCATTAGTAACAATAACCAGACAAGCCTCCTGGGGCAATTGGCATATGAATCTCATGGAAGATCGTGGATCAAAGGGAGCTGAGCACGCGGGGGTAGATGGTACGTTCAAGGTAGAGGTATCATATACAGGCACAGGAAGATTCAAAGGAGTTAATGTAACTGAAATGTGGATATTTCTCAACACGGATAGTCTAGATGGTGTCATTCAAGGCGTAGGACACGGTACAGTAACTTCTAGCAGTAGCGAGATCATAGTGAAATTGCTACTGCAGAAGGCTATGGAGGAGGAGGACACTTAGAAGCAGGAGGAAAAATCGAATATCAGACAGTACAGCTGTACAGTACTAATTCTACCGGAAAACTATCATTTGTCAAGACCTTTATTGGGTTAAGCAAATGGCAGGTTGACGAAAGTTATACCTACAAAATGTGGGTAAATTAATGGACTGGAATTACATGCTAGAGAGCATAACGAACTAGCTTGCGAATAGCTCTCAGATCATTGGCCGACTTAATGTTGACCGATGATCATATGATGGCATTGAACATGCAACCTACGAGTTCCATCTCAACATGTTCCTCGATTTCATCGACACAAAAATGCCTTAAATTTGTTGCAGAAGTGATAACAAATGATCTGAACAGCAAAGATGGGCATGTGCATGATAGAAATCTATACATTGATCACATTTTATATTAGGCAATAATCACGACTCAAAAATAGTATGGCTATATGTGGTTGTAGATGCATCAAATGTAAGAACCAACGTCTGCAAGACTTTAGATTTATTGCGATTGATGGATTTGATGATATGCATCATACGTGCTTATCATGCAATACACACTTTAGCCATGTTGATGGTGAAACCTTTAACACTTGCCAAACGTGCCAATATGTTCAATCCCAAGGTTAGTACTATT
>JAICVW010000151.1 GCA_025935105.1 Nitrososphaeraceae archaeon | reverse complement strand
ATATTCCGAACTATTCTGCCGTTTTACCAGGAACAGAAGATTACATTTGGGTCTATAGTGGCAAGGGTCAAACAAAAGTACATGCCCAAGTAAGTGCACTCATGGAAAGTATCGAAAGATACTCCTCTCTTCCTAGCAGTTCCCATAGGAAATTCATTCAAGGTAGTTATGATCAGCTCTCGAAGGAGCATACTATACTTCATCCAGAAGAGGTTGTAGAACCATTCAATTTTCAATACAAAGATTACATGACTATGGATTTTATTTCCGGTTTTGAAATGTTAAGCGAAGAATTTATTTTAGTACCTGCCGCATTAGCTCTTTTTAGATACTCTCCAAAACCTCCCGCGTTGAACCCCTTTGCGTTCTATCATACAAATGGTCTTGCCTCTGGCAACGTCTTAGAGGAGGCCATATGTCACTCATTATGTGAAGTTATAGAGCGCGATGCTGTGAGTCTGGCTCAACTACGAGCTAGCGCCATCCCCTTTCACTCTATTCAGTACATATCGAACGCACTTAGAGCACAGGGTTATCCCTTGACTCCTATATCCCCAGAACTGTTTAAGGATGATGTAAGTATATTTTCCGATGTCGATATTTATGACTTAGATTTTCAACCCCTTAAGGTACTGATCAAGAAGTTTGAAAAAGCTGGGATTCCCTTGATAATAAAGAATATAACTTCAGACATTGGCATCCCGACCTTCATCGCGTCAAGTGTTGAGTGGCTATCCCATGACTACGGGTACTTGGTTGAAGGCCACGGTACTCATCCTGACTCAAGAATTGCCTTATCACGAGCTATCACTGAAGTTTCTCAAACTAGAGCTGCCAATATTCAAGGTGCCAGGGATGACTTGCGTAAGATAAAATACGGGCAAGAAAATTCCGATGACAAAAGAGCATGGCAATTTACACAATCTAAAAGAAATAGCAGATTCTCAGATATCAGATCGTACTTAAATGAAGATATTCTTGATGATATAAAGCTCCTTTTGGGTTGTCTAAAAAAAGTAGGATTAACTAAAGTAATTATTGTAGACTTAACTATTGCGGAAATAGGAATACCTGTTGTCCGGGCTATTATACCAGGACTTGAAACTTTTAAGTTCACAAAATCGGTAATTGGTCTAAGAGCAAAGAGGTACTTAAAGCAATGAATAAACCAATTATTTTTGTGGGTCCAAGCCTCGACGTACTAAAGGCTAAGAAAATATTTGATGCAGACTATCGCCCCCCTGCTAAGAAGGGGGATTTAATAGGGCTGCTATCTGATTCAAAAGACGCCGATCCAATGATTGTAGGTCTAATCGATGGCTTATTTCTGCAGGATTACCCCCCTACACCCATAGAAGTATATCAACTAGTAAGAAAAAGAAATACCCTTGTTCTGGGAGCAGCAAGCATTGGAGCTCTAAGAGCTGTTGAGCTGGAAAAATTTGGTATGATTGGCATCGGGAAAGTTTTTGAATTGTTTAAACTGAGAAAATTCACTGCAGATGACGAAGTCGCAGTCACATTCAACAATGAGACTCAACAACTTCAATCCGAAGCAATGATTGACATAAGATACAATCTTCTTATAGCGTTCAAGAAAGGAGTCATCGATGAAAATGTTCGAATGACCACAGCTAAAGTAGCAAAAAGTATGTACTTCCCAGATCGGAACTATGCGGATATAATAAATGAGACAGAAAGACAATTCCCTCACCTTTCAGCATCCATGAATCTATTGCGGTCTTTTATAAGTAAGAATAGGACGAGTTTAAAGGAAAAGGACGCAGTAAGGTTAATCACATATGCAAAAATGAAGTACGAAAGCGAATCTGCCGGTAAATAGCAGGACAAGGTGAAGAGTTTAAACAAGCGTATAGTGACCTCGATATGCTAGAGTCTAAAAACCATTCGTACTATGACAAATCGACGTACCCATTGATAGCTACGATTAACCAACAGAGTGAAGTCATGGGATTGTCTCTTCCAAGATAATCGCTCGAGTTTGGGAACTAAAAAAACACACAAGAAGAAATACCATCAAAATTAATCCGCCTGCTGCGTGATGGAAATCTGTGAGAACTCACTTTGAGACTTGCGTAACCAACAGAAGAAAAGAATTGTAGAATATTAGAGGCTTGAGTTGATAAATATTTCCAACTATGAATATGCATACATACCCAACTTCATAATGAAAGGCTGTAGAAATACTGGCTAGGATTCCCATTGATCAAATAATCTTGAAATGCTAGAGACATAAACAACGAAACTCTTATTGAGGTTTCAAAGTGCGCCAATAAGCCGCCAAAGTTTGAGCAAAACCTGCTCCTAAAAATAAGGTAAACGCATGCGTCTTACCAATAACCGTCTTATTCTTCACATATGATAGCACTATTCCTGTTGTGTGCAAAGATACGAAATGCATAATTTAAATGGTTAATAACACGAGTCGTACCATGTGAAGCTGATGCATAAGACAAAAAATACACGATAGAAATGAACAAGCGCATTTGAAAAACCCATAAGGTTGTTCTTGGTTAGTTTGCAGCGTTCTGGTCTAACCACAACAAAGAAAGGAGATAATATAAAACAGAAATAGATCAGAAAGAAAAAAGAATTAATCAAGCTACATATTGCTGTAGATGCTAAATCAGAGATCTTATCATTCAGAGTAACTAAGGATAATAATGTTCATAAATGATTCCAAAAAGATTAGTCTTATGACAAGACGTATCTAAGGACTATATTGACAAGATATATGCAGATAAGGCTCATGGCAATCGACGCACTTCTAATTTGTTGGATGATTTGAATATAGAACTGGCTATTCAAATAAGTAAGAATGCATCGATTAAAACAAAAGGATGTCACGAAGAGCTGAATTGTTGATAATTAGGAAGATATAATATGAAAAAAGGAAACAGCTTAATACAGGAAGACATAGATAACTGAAACTGTATTTTCATCATTTAAAAGAGTAGTAGGCGAGGACCTACTTTCCAAGAAATTCAAGAAAATCCCTTAATGATCACATTCCTAGAAAGTCCAGGAATTCAAAAATGTTTGAGCTAGCCAAATAGGGCAGATAGCCCCTCCAACGCCTCTTCCTCTTTCTTCTCATCTTTCTTTTCCTCTTCGACCTTAGTTTCGGTTGAAGGTGGAGGCGAGGTTGGACTCGGGATACTAGCGGCAGCCACTGGTGCGCTCTTTAGAGCTTCCTCGATATTTACCTCGCTCAGTGCAGCAACAAGTGCCTTGACCTTCACTTCATTAGGAGTGGCACCTGCAGACTTTATTATATTCGTGATATTATCCTCCGTAATGTCTTGTTTTAACTTGTGTAATAGCAAAGCAGCATATACGTATTCCATTTGAGTATTTTCTGTTTATAACCATAATATAAAACTTACAATATGTTCGTGCTACGAACGACAGTATAGAGGTGATCCTTTAGATCTTTTTCATATAGGGAATTCATTTTTTCTAGTAAAATCGTTCTAGCATCAAGTCGCTCTTGCTCCGTACCAGCCCTCAGGACATCCGCAAACATATCTGGCAAATGCTCCCTTATCCAGCCATCTAACACATAGTAGCGCTTTTCATTTATCCATGTTGCCTTGGTAATGTCTTGATCAAGCTCCCCGTTAAAATATCCGGCTTCGACCCTGTCGATCAGCATGAAAATACAGTTATTCGGATCAGGATTTTGAAGGACTTCTTTTGGTCTTCCTAAAGCATATCCAGACTCGACCCGCTGGATAAGGCCTGTAGGGCGTATGTAGGTACCCTGTACATGAAGCTTTCGCCCATTGATTGCCTGAACCCTTCCTATCACCAACCTAGTATATTCATGGTCTTTGTCTACTACGAAAACATGGTCACCAGGCTTTATTCTGCCTCTACCGAACATCTACCAGATCAGCTGTAGTAAATTATATAATTTTTCCGATCTTTTTTAAACATCCAATTATTATCATGACAATAAATCTACAATTCAACCTAAGGGCTCTCTAGAAATTACATTTATTAATGTATACTCATTAGTTATAGAAAGAATAAGACTTGCAAAGATTTGATGAATTAGATATGAGGATATTATCAGAGCTTACCAAAGACGCAAGTATTTCAGTTCCTCAACTTAGCAAAAAACTCAGCGTCAACGCTTCGGTATTATATAGTAGAATAAAACGCCTCTCCAAGCGCAATCTTATTCAGAAATTCACAGTAATAGTTAATGAGGGGATGCTTGGCTTTAACGTGAAAGCGACTGTAGGGATCAATAGGGATCCTAAGCTCAAGGATCCAATACACTCCGAACTTTTGAAGATTCCTGAAGTAAGATCTTTGTCAGAGGTCACGGGTCGCTTCGATATGATAGTCACCGTCAACGCACGTACTTTGGAGGAATTACATAACGTAGTGATAGGTCTCATTGGGAAGGTTGAAGGAATTCAAAATACTGAGACATTCGTGGAAATGCAGACAACTGAAAAAGAGCCCGTTTATGCAATTCAGCGATCCATATCCAGATAAGTTGAAGCTATTTCCTATCGGAAATAAGATAAAAGCTTACATTAGGTTCAAATATGACGTCAAACCAAATTATGTGACTATTTTTGGCAATGGTACAGCGAAAGGTTGTTGAGATGATTCAGACAATGAAATTGGCGAAGAAGACGAGCAAGGACGATTACTTCACTCACCTACGTCTGGTCTTACTTGGCATGGCCGCTGTTGGGGGTATCGCCTTTGTAATAAAACTAATAGCAGAGTTTATTACCTTCGGCGGAGGAACAAATCACGGACACTAGTATGTCCCCACCAGCCGCCTAGTACTAGTTTGTCTGTAGGGTCTCGCTTGTTATGGCCGATATATGAAGCTCAAGGTGCTTTAATTGGAGCTTTGAGACTCATAACATCAACATAATCAATTAGACATCAATAATTCAAAATGGCTTCCTAAGTGCCATCATAACTGGTAGTTAAAGTATATTTGTTAGTGAGAATATTTAATATGGGTTCTTTAACATCGATAGATGGATTGGCTGGAATAGGTCGCGATTTATCGATAGCTACATTAGGTTCACATTGTTCTCTCCAAGTATTGAAGGGGGCTAAGGATGAAGGTTTCAAAACATTACTCCTATGTGAAAAAAAAAGGGTTGAATTATATAAGAGGTTTAAATTTATCGATGAAATTTTTGTAGTAAATAGCTTTAGCGAACTATTGGATAACTCTTGTCAACAGAAGCTTGTGCAGTCCAATACGATAATCATTCCCCACGGCACCTTTATCGCATATTTGAGTAGTGAACAGATTGAGCGACTATCGACTCCAATATTCGGCAATAAATGGATTTTCAGATGGGAGGCAGACAGAGAGCTAAAACAGAAGCTAATGGAAGCATCTGGCTTGGTCACCCCAAGGTCGATAGGCTCTAAAAATGAGATAAATGGATTATCCATAGTAAAATTACACGGCGCAGCAGGAGGGAGAGGATATTTTTTGGCATGGGATAGAAAGAGCTTCGACGACGGAGTCGAAAAATTAATCAAACAAGAAGTAATAGAAAGCGAAAATGAATTGTATATACAAGAGTATGCCAACGGTGTACCAGTTTACCTTCAATTCTTTTTTTCCGCAATTTCCAAAGATATCGAATTACTAGGCATAGATCGAAGGTACGAATCAGATGTTGATGGGATCGGAAGGATACCTGCAAGGGAGCAGTTAGCATTGCAACAAGAACCTTCGTATAATGTCATAGGGAACATCCCATTAGTCTTAAGGGAGTCTTTATTACCTGAGGTGTTCTCGATGGGAGAAAAATTCACTAGAGCTGCCACAAGTCTGGTGTCACCTGGAATGATAGGTCCTTTTTGTATAGAAGGTGTTTATGATCGTCAAGGAAGGTTTATCACATTTGAATTCTCGGCAAGGATTGTAGCAGGAACGAATCTGTATCCCGAGGGATCACCGTATTCTTGTTTGATATTTAATGAGCCAATGAGTATGGGAAGGCGAATTGCCCGGGAGATAAAAATTGCCAGTGAGCAAAACGCATTGGACAAGGTACTGACCTAGTTTTGCGTGATGTCGCCCAATCTGCTCTTAAACAATATGTTTAATCAAGGAGGATCAGATTGGATTCTACTCATCCACCAGTCATTTTGCTAAATTCGTTATTACGATTAGTTAATAATACATAGTCGAGGTTCGCTAGAGCAATGTTAGCTGATTCACGAACTTCTTCACTGTTGTCCTCTAATGCTTCCTTAAGCGCTTCCCTCCCTTCTTCAGAACCTATTACGCCTAGAGCAATAGCCGCTTCATGTCTAACGAAGAAACTTTGATCGGACCTTACTGCACCCGAAAGAGCGCTTATTGAACTTGTAAAACCAAGCTGTCCCAATGAAAAAGCTGCCTCATGTCTAACTAATGGATCGAGGTCATTCTTCAGGACCTTGGCAATATGTTCAACAGAATTTTCGCCAGCAATTTCAGCGAGAATGCAAATTGCCCTTGTTCTGACCACTTTGTCATCATT
>JAICVW010000124.1 GCA_025935105.1 Nitrososphaeraceae archaeon | reverse complement strand
GAGAGGTCATCAATAACATTTTGTGCAACATCGCTCTCCAACAGCCCTAGTTGCAAATCGTACAAAATATTGTCAACATCTCGTTCAGATAGGTCTTTTTGGCCAAGACTTTTTGTGGCATTCGAAAACACCTTTTTTAGCTGATCGAACATTTGGGAATCTAATGTTACGCTGCTCTGGGTGGCGGCTGTCCACTTGTGCTTTTGTTGTTGCTGTCGAATGGTTGTCTGCTGGGGTTAGGTTGAGATGGTGCATTCATTCGAGCTGGCTGCTGCAAAAACTGATTGATCTGCCCTTGAATTTGTTCCATACGAGTAGCAATTTGCTGTTTCTGTCCCAGAAGTTGAGTGAGAGCAAGCTCAAATTCCTTGATTCGAGCTTCGACATAATTCATGGAATCTTCTCGTGTTTTTTCTATAGTCACACCAGCTCCTAAATTAATTAATAACTTCTTCACAGGGGGGACAACGGTTTTAATATACACTCCAATTCCAACAGGTGTTAATGCCTCAGTATCCGATTCGTCCACAAGATTTTGAATGGCAGTTGAAGCGAGACGGGCCTCTCCGATTAATCTTGTAACCGTGGCCTCCCTGTTTAAAATGTCATTCATATAAGCTTCCAGAACTCTAGACTGTTCAGCCAATTCGTTTATTTTCTGTTCGATTGCAGCCTGTTGACGATTAATTTCGTTGGCCATCTATGTTGGGTTTCCTTAACTATCTTATAATTGTGACTAGTACCTACTCAAACTTTAGAATGGTCATAGTTTAATTTGACTAGACAACAGCTTGTCAAATGTTAAGAAAACATGATCGTAAATTCTATTTTATTAGCCTGCTATTCAATTGACAAATCATGGTCGAGAACACACATATGCCTTTTAGTTCTCTTTTTTCCCCTCTTGTATATGCTGGTACCCAAGTGCACCTCAGGCTATGTTTTGTTGTTGACACGTATGCCCTAGGCACAATTCTGAACTCAGCCTGTAAACCAGGAATCATTGTGGCTTAACTACAAATTACATAATTGAATTATTTATTGTAACAGTGGGAATAGTTTCCGAGTGACATTTATTTTTGCATTATGCTACAAACTATAACCTTTGCTTTAATTCCTAGCCATATCTCCTCCTTGCTCGTTACAACGCTATCTAGAACGTTTGTTAGTATTACTATCGAAGAACCATTTATGTATTAATATAGCAAGTACATTCTAAAGACAGTTGTATTTCAAGATATTGTAGGACATACCTGACTAGTTATTCAAGTTGGATATCTGACTAATTGCTCCCTTTGTGAGGCTATTTTTTTACTTCACTGATTAAATCGAATGATTTCATAACTTGAGGTAAATCTTCTATGACGTCTGTCGCAATCATGTGCAAGCCTACCCTTTCATAAGCAATCTTTGCCGCCATTCCATTGAGATAAACACCCAAAACACTCGCTTGGAAGGGATCATACTTTGTGAGATATCCTGCTACTAGACCAGAAAGAATGTCACCCATACCTCCGACAGTCATTGCCGGAGAAGTCCTTCTAATCATAGCGGTATGGCCACTGAGGCCATCAGAAATTATGTTGGTTGATCCCTTCAAGATAATCGTGATTCCAAATTCCTTCGCAGCTTTCTGCACATTGGACATTTGTATCTCTAAATTAGTTCCCGGATCATCTTCGAAAAGTCGTTTATATTCTCCTGCGTGAGGAGTTACTATGGTACCTGTTCCCTTGATTTGTGTTAAAGCTTCAGGTATTAAGGCAGACGCATCTAGTATAATTCTCGTATTTTCTTTTAGGAGCTGAGTTATCAATGAAAGCAGAGCGTTAGGTTTTGAAATGCTCATACCCATCCCGACTGCAGCTGAATGGGGTTTCTTTGGGACCATTGCCATTAGTCTGTTTGCCGACCCTGCAGTGAGCTTATCGTCGGGTAGAGGTAGTACGATTAGATCTGGAGAGTAAGATCTGACAGGAATTACATTTGAGCGTGGGGTAGCACTAAAAACCAGATCAGTCCCAGATCTTAACGCTGCTAATGAGGAAAGCACAGGTGCTCCATGGTAAATTTTACTTCCACCCACCACTAGGACTATTCCATTGTCACCTTTTCTCGAGTCCCTTGATCTTGGTTTTATAAGCCCTTTTATGAACTCAGGAGTTATCTCTATTGTCGTCATTCTGACTCCCTATTAGCATGCAAGAAACAGATGATAAACTTTACGTACAAGTCGGCAAAATGTAATTAATTTTGATCCATCCTAACGTAGACGAAAAACCGACACTGAATTATCATTATTTGAGTAGTTTTTTGTTATTATTGAGGTCATAATATTACTATATACTGATCCAATCGGCAAGCCCCCGTGCGAGGCAGAACAAATGGCACTAGTAGTTGCCAATCCAAAAATCATAGACCCAGAAGACATACAAATCAAAAGACTACTCACGTCAATGTCCTACTAAAATATGAAAAGTTCAGAAAACGAGATGTTTGGTAAATGCTTTGCTTTTCAAATTTTGGATATCTTTATCATATCAGCAACCTTGATAGCCATCCCGTAACGGTCTTCTTCACTCTTCATATGTCTGTATATGTTTAGCAAATCCCTCCACTGTCTAATAATACTAAATTTTCCTGATATTTTAAGTTGAATAAATTTATAAACCAGCAGGTAAATTTGGAATTTCTTTAGAACAGCTTCCCGATATGCCTTTAGATCAAAATGGTTCTCAACAAATAATTCTGCACACCAGGTGGCAGGAATAATGCCCTCTCCTAGCAAAGAGTAGACAGTACCAATGGATTCACCAACCCCCACAGTTTTCCTTCCGTCTGTAAACGGCTCACACAATAGAGGAGGGCTTATTCTAACCGGACGGCCCACCTTGTGTATTACTTCGCAGTCATACTTTTTCAGAAATTCTTCAACAAATCTGTTGTTGTGTTTTCGTTCGAAGTCTCCAGCACCGATGTGAGCATAGCCACTTCCAAGCGGAAAGTACCAAAAATAGCCAGTCATAGATGGGAAAGCCTTTAGATAATAATCATTGTACGGTTCTAAACCACTATTGTATCTGACTTTATATTGAACGCAAGGGATCCATGTTTCGTTCCTTAATCTTGGAAGATAGTTTCTGTGGAAACCGGTAGAATCAATTATTAGGTCAAAATCAGACTCTAGGTTTTCTTTTCTTGGAGCTCTGCCAAACTCGATCTTCGTGCCCCTAGTCATGTCTTTGATCAACCTAATCTTATCATAATTGACCATTCCTTTCAGTTTTATATCAATTCGTCTATCTGTACCGTTTCCACTATCGACGATCATATGTTTCCCACTATGTAAAATATAGTCCTCAAAGTTCAAACCACATTTTTTTACTAAACGTGACATTTCATTTTTGGATGTTGCCCAAGCGCAAACAGCATCATGTTCCTTTTCCGGCATTCGCTCAAAACCTGTGATCTGAATATCCCGTGCTTCACTGAGTCTGTTCATAAGATAAGCCCCAGCCACACCTATACCAACGACGGCCATTTTCATGGTCAATTGTATTCAATAATTAGATGAATAAAAATTTTGAGATTTCAGACTTGAGTAAAAGGAAAAATCATATTTGTTCTGTTTAACTTGATTATTCGAGTCATCCCATCGTGCTTATCTCCTTTTATCGACTCTATGCAGAAACTTCGTTCAACTCTGTCTGATAACATATAGCACAGGAGCTAAGAACCGACTGTAAAATTCGCATTGACGACGTAATCTGAGGCCCACTCTACCAAATGATTATTTATCTAATACTCTATCAAATTGCTTTATGAGACTACCGATCGATGAAGATAATGATGTTGCCAGAGAAATCGATACCTGTTTTAGAGTTGTAAGGGAAAAATACCTATCTACGTTGAAGCCTGCTATCGAAATGATCAATATTAACGTCATGATTGGAGATGGCAGCATAACTCAAGTTGATTCTTTTGAACCGCATAGGGTTAAAGAATTCTATAATTGTTTTATTAAATTACTTGACGGGTGGAAGACTACCGGTATATCTACGTCTAAAACCGATGACCTGCATCGGATATACTGCCAATCATCAAAGGAGGCAGGTCGGTATAGACTCACAGGTTATTTTGGAATTCAATACCATGCTTTACCATACTTTAAAGTTGACAGGCAAGTCATTAACTTACAAAATCAGTTGAACCTCATCGCCAACGAGGCTGGTAAGGCATTTACGACCATCGCGACCAAGGGCGATCAAATTATTCAAAGCGAGCTACAACGAATCGGCTATGGAAATACGGATATCGAAGAACTTATTATTAAACTAATAGAAGACAAAGAATTAGCTGATTCTCTGGATAAAAAGGCAGCGGCAGCAGAAAATGAATTTCCCAAGTTTCAGGAAATGTCTAAAAAAAGAGATAAGTTGTTCTCTGAACTTAATAATCTCATAGTAGAGGTGTATCAGATTTTACCAAACTCTATTGATTACGATAAATTGATACAGGGAGAGGAAGGCGCAATTGCAGATATTAGTCTGGAGAAGGTTAAAAATCAAAGAACAAAAGAAACCGATTCTTATGTTAATTTCAGCAAATTATCTAAGGAAGATGTCAAGCTGATAGATAGCACACTATCCGAATTTGGAAGCGCATTGATGCAGATCGAGTCATCTGGCAGTAAAGCGAACAATCAATGAGTCAACAAGTCTCCGGCTTATTACTTCGTAATTGATTTTTGAGAAGAGAGATTATATTTCAGTTTAGTCTCTCTTAATGAACGGTCTGTAGTGACTATCCCGCGCAATTATCGAGAACGGATTTACATTGTAAAAGATATAATACTCAAATTAGTTGAATACGGTGAATTAAACCAGACAGCTCTAATAAGCTGTTGTGGTTTAAACTTTAAAAAACATTCCCCGATTCTCGATAAATTGGAGTCAAAGGGGTTGATAAGACGACATCAAATGGATATAGGGAAAAGGCTTGTTACAACATATAGCCCAACTCAAGGAGGGGTAGAATTTTCCAGACGCATTTTAGAACCGTATGAAATTATGTTTCCTCGCAACGATCTAATAAGAGTTGAACCGACTTTCGTTCTAACACTATGTCTGATCTAAGTCTCGCTCAGATGCCATATTTCTGACTAGTTCTCTTTTCTCCTTGAATATACTCGAGGAACAAACTGAGACACACGGCCTGATTCCTATTACAAACCCGATAAGGGGCACTATAATAATGCCAAGACGGAAAAAGAATAAATGATCCATCACCTTCACTATCTCTAAACTAGATAAAAATGACTGGTTTGTGTGTTAAACAAATTACAACCACTTTACGATAACAGATAACAACGTATTCAATACTTGGCTATTTACCCTAAACAAATTTTTATACCTTCAGAGCCGAAGATGTGATTTATGATAAACCAGAGGAAGCCGACAAAAATAGATAATGCTAGACTATCTTTTGTACGACACTGTGCGGCGTCTTCAACCCTCTGTCAAAAATGCCTTTTTTGCCCTCAGTATTAGAAAATATTACCCCCCTTGTATAATACATCTTGTTAGTGCTTTGTCTAATGTTATCTCTAGCTGAAGAAAGAAAAAGATATCTAAGATTAGCCGATAGAATCTATAATCCATTGCAAAAGATCATGATTTGCGCTCCCAGAGAGATAACCAGAATATTGAGTGAACACCTGAGACAGCAGTATGATGTTCAATCAGCAACCGTTGAGCACTGCGACTCACAATCGATTTGTAAGATACAGGCGAAGATATTGGGAAAGTGGATTACCATTTGCAGGTTCTCTCCTCATGAAAATTTACAAGATGTACTCACTATGTTTAAAGTAAACCTGCAAATTCAAAAAAGGAGATAGATTATGTGATTTATAGTTAACTGACTAACAAATATAAAAGTGCTCGTTGCTTTCACGTCTAAAATATCAGCTGATTCATCTGCTATGGGAGGATTGAATTCTTATTTTACTATGATCATTTATTTGCAGCCATTTGTTTCTTTCATTTAACTATTACGACGTTTTTACTGCTCTAAGCTGCCTTTTGTACATATTAACTAACTCAGCAACAGTAGTTGCATCTTCAGGATTCTTGTCTTCTCTTATCCTGCCAGTAAATTTAGGAAATCTAAGTGCTAGCCCATATTTTTCTCTGATTGTACCAAGTCCAGCTGGGTGTGAAGGGCTTAGGGTGATCTCAGAGGCACTTACTTCAATCACAATTTTTGGTTCGAACCATACATCCATATGTATTCGCGTATCCACCCTCGGATGCCTATGTGGTAACTGGAGTTCTAATTTCTTATAAAAATAGTCTAGATGTTCGTCAGTGAAACCAGTCCCCACTTTACAAGTACTTTTAAAGATATCCAAGTCGGCATCGTATGAGGCAAGCAATATTGCTCCGTACTTTCCAACCCGGCGTCCTCTTCCATATAATGCCCCGACTATGACTAGGTCTAGAGTGTCTGCAAGGTCACTCCGATACTCTCTTTTTAGTTTAATCCAAGCAAATTCTCTTGCACCTGCTCTGTATACACTTAATGGTTGCTTTATCATTAGGCCTTCACATCCAATTTCTGTAGCCTGACTCATTTGTTTCTCGAGATCTTCTACGTTATCTACGATCCTTTGAGGAACCAGAGTGAGCTTTTCAATGTTTTGTTCCATGGTGATCTTCTCAATTAGAGCACGTCGTTCTAAGTAAGGTAACGAGGTTAAGTCCTTACTTTCCAAGTATAATATATCAAAAATATTTATAACAACAGGATATCCTTCGACTGCCTCTTCGATCCCATGTTTTCGTCGGCGATGCATCAATTCCTGGAATGGGAGAAACTCGTTTGTCTGGGAATTGACGGCTACGATCTCTGCCTCTAGTATTAATTCGCCTATTTTGAGTTTTTGGATTGCTTCGACAACATCTGGGTAGTGTTTGGTGATATTCTCCAATCTTCTCGAGAAAAGTTCTATTTTATTTCCCCCTTTGTGAATCTGAACTCTTTCTCCATCCAATTTGTACTCTACTGCCCCCGAGCGATCGTTTAACCGCTCTATTGCTTCTTGTGCGTTCCTCGCCCTTTCGGCTAACATGGGTCTGAGGGGTTTGTGTAAAGTTATTCGAAGTGTCT
>JAICVW010000113.1 GCA_025935105.1 Nitrososphaeraceae archaeon | reverse complement strand
ATGACAATAATAGCGCTGCTTGATCTCTAGTTTCATGCATATTATATAACTTCAACAATTGTCGATAGATTTCTCGTACTGATTAATTTTAGTCAAAAACTCTTACCGCCACCATGTAAAACTCTTCTCAAGTGATGGGGTAAATTGGTCTTTAATTTCAATTAAACTTTGGTTTTGAGCAAATTCGAAGAAATGCCAAGGCCAAGTATTTGTAGATACATTAGCAATCAGTGCCTTTAGATCCTTATTTGACTTGTACCTCCTTGATCATTTCTACTCTTATTGATCTTATTGACATCTCTCCTGAAGAAACGATATCGATCTTATTGGCAACAATTTACAAGCTAAGATCCAACCCTTTTCATCTTTGAGCCACATTTAGGACAGGCAGCTTGACTATGTTGTGATCCGCAATTCATACAGTAATATTTCAACTTGTCACTACCGATACCAGAACCAAAAATTCCTTTTCCTGAACCCATTCTTTTCATCATCATCTTTCTCATATAGAAACTGAGCAAAATGAAGACTCCTACAATGGCAACCAATGATATTGGAAATGGCAATAATATCGAAATTGTTATGCTGATTCCTAGAGATATTCCTATCCATATTATTTGGTTAAGAAGAAACTGTTTATTGTTGATACCCATTCTTGCATATCTCCTACCTAGATATCTGATGTTTAACTTATTAAATAAAGTAATCTATTAGAAACTTTGTTTAATGCCGCCGTTTTATAATCTATCTGTGTAATTGCAATAATTAGCCAATAGCTGGTTAAAAATTATTAACGGATCGTCGTTCTGATCAACTTATAATGCTGTACATTGAATGATTGTACTTGTTATCTACTTCATCTTCACTCTTTCAGAGTATGGAAGTGGCTTTTTCTTATCTTCTAAAATGCCATCAACAAAAGATTCTATTAGCTTTTGAAGCTCCGCTAGGTTGGTCTTTTTTAAATTCCTAGTATACAATGCAAGTTCTTTGGAGTCTTTATCCCCAGTGACCAGAATATGTCTATATATACTGTTCATACACGTTTCAAACGCAAAATCTAATTGTTCAGGATCATCGCATTCTGTGATAAAGGATTTGATGTAATCATAGTCTTCATATTCATCTTTATATTCATTAATATTATAGTAGTTGGTTTCATGAAGAAACTGCATCCATTTTAGTGCGATACATCTTTTTTCTTTCTGTTCCAATACATATTTTTTGATAACCATTTCTATACTATTCTTTATCTCCAGTATCAATTTAGCTTCTCTATCAATAGATTTTTCCAATTTTTCTGCCATTGATTCATGTAGCTTAACCGCCAAATTCCAACCCAGATCTTTGGCTATCCATGCTGGATCGATATTAGCTAACCCTGAAGTCTGTATATTCATAGATAAGCTAGCAAGTGTGCTATTCGATGATCTGACCATAGATTCAATATCACTAAGGATATTTTCATATTCGTCATGGTTATACTCTTCCAGTCTTAGTTCTAAGTAGTCGTTGACTCTACGAATATACCGAATGTCTCCCATCAGTTTCTATTGCTTTTCTAGTTTTTGTTAAGTATTCTTCTACGGCCACTATATCCACCCATTAGCAGTATATTATATGAGTATTGGGTGTTTGAGCTTGAATGGATGAGCAGTATTTTAGGATTATATGATGGACTGTTTCAAGCGCTACCCTTAGAGTTAGTATTAACGGGCCTTGCTGTCTACTAGGTGGAAGACGATAAAGGCCAAGGAGAAACCAAATAATAATTCCTATATAAGAATTTTTTACTCACATACTGCAGCAGCTCCACTCCCAAAACCAATATAATAAAAAAGAGTTAATCACTAATTTATTTATTTATAAACATAACACTAGTAGCAGCGGTATCCCTTTTAGGAGGCTGCTCAAGATTGAGAAAGAAGAAACACATTATTAGCACCTTCTCGTACCCTATGTACAAGAATAAGGCGATTATTCGTAGGAATAGATTCATCTGGATTCAAAGAAAGCGACATATTCTTCACAGTACTATACAGAAAGAATGAAACTTAAGAGAAGAAAATACATTAAACTATCATTAGCAGCCGATGTACTAGAACAGATAATTTGTACAATTAAAATCAGACGTGCTCCTACGAGACATGATATTGTAGATTTTCGGCCAATTATAACAAAGACGTCAAAAATCTCACCATTGACAGTCGTTACGGCGGATAAGGGATATGATAGTGAAGACAATCATGTCTTAGTAAGAGACATGCTTCATGCATTTAGCGTTATACCACCAAGGTATAAAGATGTACCAGTACAGAAGACACACGGAAGTTACAGAAGACAAATGAACGCTAAAAATCACGAAGCTAAGGATTAAGCACTTTAGGCTTAGAGAACGCTTCGAAGAAGGTGAAATTCCTCACGAGTGCAATACAGGTACTGGTCATATATTGCTAATACCTTCTTTTCCCTACGTAATAGCCTGGGCCAATGAACATCAGTATAGAAATGAGCTTAATGCTAGGTTGATATAATGCACACGTCAAACAGGAAACCATCGACACCATAAATGAACAGTTGCTAGAAGCCAATACTCCCAGTAAAGTAGAAAGACACTGGGTATGCCAGAAAACAGGGGCTTTTCCTAATATATTGGAACAAGCACTATCTGTTCGTAGCAAATATCCCGATTTGCTTAAGAGAGAAAAACAAAAAACTAATTGTGATCTAAAGTTGATAGAAGAACATCAAACACATCAGCTAGGTGCCAAGCTTTTTGCCAAAGCTGGCTTTGGTCTCTTCGGAAACGAGTACTTTGAATTTTCTAACTATCAGGTTGCTGAATGTATAACAGCGGAGAGCCGGCGTATCCATAAACAAATGAAAATATTGGGACATAGTGCTCAATTTAACTTTACGATTATGTGTAGATTTACAGATTCAGTATTCTTTGAAGGTGGAACAGACGAACGGATGCAAGGCATTATCCAAATATGTAATGGTAAATTTTATGATATTATTGAATTAAAAAATATTTTTATCGATTCCATTTTCTATGATAAAAAGAATAAGTATGTTGCATGGATTGGCAATGAAAGAGACGAACCAATGATAAAAGGTCTGTATTGTCTAAGTGGTTCTAATGCACTATGGGTCAGAAGATGGTTCAAGAAGATCATTATTGAAGTAGTCAAGCATCCAGAGACAAGATTTAAAGTAATACCTAAAATGATTCAGGAGGCATATGATGAACTGGAAAGCGGCTTCATGCCTTCAAAAGAGCTTTTTACACAGAGCGTGAAGGTACTTCCTCATGAATACAAAGTTCACGTAAGAACAGGGGTTCCAGCAAATCTACTGGATAGGGACATAGATGGTCTAATCAATTGGTACGAGACTTATGAAGACGAATATGTTGAAAAGAAAAAAAGCTGGAAAAAGGAGAAAAGCTATTCTGTCAAGTCTGAGAATATTAACCTAGAAGAATACAAACATCTCCTACTAAACAAATTAAGAGATACTTTAGAAATAGCGCGCATTAACGTGGATTATTTAGGACAATACCCATACAACAGCAGTTCCCGTGAATAAATTTGGAGGTAAGGTGTAACAAAATGAATGATAATCAACAAACTACAGCAGTGGATCACTTTGCTAACAGCTTTCCATTCCCCTCTAAACGGGATAAACAATCATTCGTTTTAAATGAAATAGCTGCCGCTTTTGCTTCGGGCTATAAACACATTCTATTGGAGGCGCCTACTGGTTTCGGAAAAAGCCCTGTTGCAATAGCTGCTGCGCTAACATTGGGGTCAAGCTATATATGTACATCGACTAAGGATTTGCAGTCACAGTATTCAAGGGATTTCCCCTATATTAAAGTGGCAAAAGGAAAGAACAATTTCTCTTGCGCAGTAAAAGATGATTTTATCAGAAATGGTACTCACAAATGCGGATTGTGTGTTTCGAACAACTCAAATGAATGCTATCATACTACTGCAGATTATGGACCATGTATGAGTAACGAAGAATTTGAGGGATATCGTTGTAAGTATAGAACATTTCTTAAGGATTATGAAATAAGGAAAAAAGGAACGAAGGAGGAACACGTAGTCATCAATTATGATAACAGCAGTAACTATGAAAAAGAATACTCCAAGTGGTTGCATATTAAGAATCTGAAAGACCAACAAACAGAATGGAGACCGTGTGAATACTTTGATCAGTTAAACATCGCATTAAGTTCAAGTCATTCCATATTGAATTATCCCATGTTCTTTGGACTTTTACCGAGTAAAAAGGTCCTTCCTTCAAGAGAACTATTGATATTAGATGAAGCACACCTACTAGAAACAGAGATCGTAAAGTTTAGAGGACTATCTATCTCAAAAAGGAGATGGAAAAAATATATTGATACTTTAGAGATGGTCGATTATGGATATGACGACATAGAAAAGTGGATTGATTTTCTTATATATCTTGAATCAAAGATGCTTGATTTAACAGGAAATAGTTCAATGATGGAATCACTATCACTTTTCAGAAAAACTAAATTTAATTGGATAAGCAACAAAACCTCTTCACTCCATAAGAAAAAAAAGGTAATAGCAGCTTCAGAGATATTTGAAAGTGATGAAGAAATCGCAGAAAAGTATGATGTGCATTTCTTTAGAGGATCTCCTGCTATTAGCGAAGAACTTGCAGTTGAAGTATTAAGAGACACACAGAAACTTACAGAAACAATAAACAGCATTCTCTCAAACCCAAGGAATTGGATAGTAGCTAATATAAAAAAGGAGCACTATGAGGTGATTAGGGTTGAATTCAAGCCTCTTGATACATCGCAATATTGGAAAGCTGTGTTTGAAAAATGTAATAAAACATTGATGATGAGTGCAACAATCCTGAATAGTAAAACGTTTTGTACAAGTCTAGGCCTTGCACATGACAAAGTAAAATTTATACAAGTTGGGTCTGATTTTCCATTAGAGAATAGACCCATATATCCAATGAATATTGCCTATCTAAATTATAATAGTCTACAACTGCAAGAAGTCAAAATCACAATATCTAAGGCAATTGACAATCTAATGACATTACACAAAAATCACAAAGGAATAATTCATACTACATCATACGAACAACTAAACTTTATCAAAGAAAACATTTCAGAAATAAATAAACGCAGACTTTTAGTAACTGATCCAGAAATACAAAGAGAAGAGGTTATAGAAGAACACGTTAATACTACTAAACCAACAGTCCTGATTTCGCCATCATTACATATGGGGCTTGATCTAAAGGATGACTTATCTAGGTTTCAAATAATAACCAAAGTACCTTACCCTAACAAAAGCGACAGATGGATAGATGCTAAAAGAAAGACAAATGAACAATGGTATAGTTGGCAAACTGCCTTGAGATTAGTACAAGGATATGGTAGGTCTATAAGATCAAAAGAAGATCGAGCAAAGACATACATATTAGACACAGCATTTGGATACTTTGTTAGGAAAAATAGAAACATGTTACCTGACTGGTTTGTTCAGGCTATCCGTTCTCGACTCGTCTAATCATGGAACTTGTAATGTATGTTATTTGACAGACTAAACAATGCTAATATAAATAAGAATCATCGCTCATTCTAAAGCTGTGGTCGATCGACTTCAAGCTCCATCCATCTATCTTATCTTTCTGATCTGACTTTTTCGACAGTTATATCACTGAAAAATCTATCCAATACAGCCTCTCTTTCCTTAGCCAGTGGTGGTGAACAACAAATAATCTTCTTCTATATGCGATATCTAATATGACGGCCCTAATAGTCTGTAATGCTTTCAGAGCCTTCACAGCTTCACTCCAGTCAATACCTTAGGTAGACGTAAGAAGAAAGATAAAGAGAGAAAAAAATCACAAACATACTTCTCAAGGCGTAGTATTGCAATGAATCTAGTCTATTGAATTGGTTTCTAACTCCCGCTGGTGTCTGCCTTTTTATTTTTTACTGTCAGTTTGTCGCCTACTTTTATTCCCACGTCTTCATAGCCGATTGGTGATGTGAAGGCCATCATGTTTGGTCCAAATGGATTGAATTGCAGTCCTCTGTCTGTGCCTGCCTTAAAATCATTAGGATATGTACCATATCTATAGGAGCCACCTTCTTGAGATGTTTCGATTCTTGATAGGATGTAATCTATCTTCATTTGAATGTCTGCTCGCTGTCATTAAATTAATTTTTAATGTTTTTCCATGGGCTTTGTCGTGTCCCCTTTTTCTTAACAAGCATTGCAGCAAAGAAATCTTATTTAGAGGGACTTACACATGTCTCCTACATGATTGTTATCCTTTGGGAAAGAAGAGCGAACCGAAGGCCTTTCTTATTGGCTTTCTATTTTATGGTGGACTACTACCTTTATACCACAATTTCATTTCTTCTTAATGGTCTTAAGATACTGTCTCATTGATTCTACGATAAGAGATGTTACTGTCGTTTTCATATCTATAGCCAGATGTTTGAATTCATCATGGAGTTCAGTAGGAACCTTCATTGTAGTTTTTGTCTCATTATCTTCTAATGTTTCGTCGTCTTCCACATTATATTAACATATACACCCATATTTATTTGTGCTTTAACATATTAGCCCTTGACCGTCTGAATATGAGAAAAGATTAATCTATATATATATGGATGTCTAGCCGTGTCAGGGTATAGACTTATATATTCCGAGCATATTGGTATATGTATGAAGTATAGAGATAAAATCGAAATACTTGCACAGATTCTAGAAAGTGCCAGCGGCTATAGGGTTAGGCTGACAAAGATAATATATGATACACTTCTTCCACACAGCATGGCTAAAGAATGTCTGGGACTCCTTATAGAAAAGGGTCTGATAAAATATCTGGAAGGAGAAAAAAAATTTACTACTACCGAAAAAGGTCTGAATTTTTTACGTGTTCATAATAGATTGCAAGAATTAATTCCGTCTCCTGGGAAACAGCAGAAGGGAAAAGAAATAGAAATATTTTCATATCTTTAGGAATTGACACTACTAAAAAACCCGTAGACAGCGAAAATCTAAAAAGGCAAGATTAACAGGGCTAGGTAGCAGTAGCAGCAGTCATAACCATAACAGCCACAATCATTTTCGGAATATGGCGACTATTGCAAAGGTGTAGATGATACGGGCCATTATCCTACTAATCTTATACAAGGTGACCACGTAGAAGTTATCGGCAAATGGGTTCAAGATGTAGGACATCCAACACCCGGACATCCAGCACATGAAGCATGGAACGAAATTCATCCAGCAACAGCAGTT
>JAICVW010000480.1 GCA_025935105.1 Nitrososphaeraceae archaeon | reverse complement strand
ATCTCTCGGTCTTTATCTGTTATACTGGACTTTAATCCTCCGGGTTTTCTTATCTTCAGCCCTTCGATTCCATTTTTGACATAATCACTAATCCATTGCTCTGCAGTTCTTAAATGGACTCTGTGTTCTCCGGCTATGTATTCGTAGGTTTTACCATCTGCTTTCTGGAGTACAGCCTGTATCTTGCGGTATTGCCTTTTGTCGTGTGTATTATCCATCAATAATTTCAAGCTGTTTCTTTCTTTCACGGAAAGATGTAACCTGCTTGGCTGTCTCACGCAAGAGTGATGTATTCCATGTACAAAGCTTTTGTCGTTTGGAAATGTTTACCTGCTACTAAATAATAGCGGCATTATATATGACACTTGACTTAATGCCTTATTTTCACTCGCATGACGTCTACTTGACCAGTGTGCAGCCAATTCTTAAGCTCTTCATGGGTTGGTTTAGCATTATGTTTACCTGCTAAATGAAAATTCAAGAGAGCATAGTTGACTTGATTTAACAATGGCTTGTTTTGTTCATCACCCTTACGAGTTTTCTGCTGTAAATCAATTGGAACAGTCTTCCACCAATCTTCGAAGCTTCTCATATTAATCTATACGCAGCACAACATATGTCTTAAAGGTTGAACATACTGACCGCCATGGCAATAGAACAAAAGAAGAAGCAGCTGCAATGGTAGTTGAAACTGTTCATGTAACATTGCCGGGTGCGATGCTACCACCCCCATATTTATGTCAAATGATCTTGTTAATGTCTGGCTTCTTTCATTACTCTTGAGCATAGCTGCTTGATACATCCAGTTTGGAAGGCATCACGCGTATCTCCAATAGAAGCCGTAAGAAGGTCCCCGGGATAGGCAAGTAGGTAGGTGGATAGGAAACAACAACAGTAGTACTCCTATGTCATCTCAATTGTGTTTGGTTTTGAGTTTGATTCTGAGTATGAGCCTGCCGCGCCAATGGTAGTTGAAAGAATGGTAAGCCTCCACCAGCATTCCTGATGCTATCGATATAATGCTCTTTTGTTAGGGGGCCATCTATACAATCACACCAATCCTTAGAATTTACTGTTTCAGAACCCATCTCTTTGCTTGTAACCAGATCAGCAATTACCATCCTACCTGTGTTTTTCAAAATTCTGTAAATTTCATTAAACGCTGCCGTGTTATCGATTGTTAAATTAATTACTCAGTTACTTATGACCAAATCAACAGTGTTATCGCCAATAGGAATCTTTTGTTCTATATCTCCTTTTCTGAATTCTACGTTTGAATATCCTCCTTGTTCTGCGTTATTCCTTGCTCTTTGGAGCATCTCATCGGTCATATCAATTCCGATTACTTTTCCTGATTCTCTCACTTTGTTTGCGCAGAGAAACACCTCAATTCCGGCGCCCGATCCCAAATCAACCACAGTTTCTCCTTCTTTGATATTTGCAAAATTTACCGGGGCGCCACATCCTACACCAAGAATCGATTTTTCTGGAACAGTATTCAATTCTTGTTCACTGTATCCAATGTTTTGGGGGCCACAACCACAATAGTGTTAATTATTGTGTATATGATATCATGTATGATAATAAAGATAACATCAGTTCTATTAATTGGAATAACATAACAAAACTAGATGCAAGAAGTATAAGTCATAACAAATGTCATCTTAGCACCATGTTCTGGGCTATAACCAGCCATAAATCTGGCTTATATAATTAACAAGGGTGGCAGTCGATTGGACACTTCACTTAGACGGAGCAACCATAGAACAGGTTCATGCCCTCTTGAGTCTTTTGTACTTGAGAAATATAGTAGTACTTCTTTGTTCAAAGTCTGTTATAGAAAAATATGATCATGAGGCATTATATTTTCGTTTAACATAACAAGAAGGAAAAAATAAAAATTAATATCTGGGAGAATCTCCACCATCAGAATAAACACTGAACTGGAACAGGCAACAAGAAACATATCAAATTTAATGCATTGGCCTAGTACGTAAGATTTCAAGATTATTCAGTTTCAGTTTCCGTTAGTTGCTGCATTACCCCGTTAGGATAGTGAACAGTTACCTTTTCTTTTTGAATATCTACATCAATTCTACTGTTCACTGTTACTCGGTTCTTTTTGATTATCACTTCCCCTAATTTTATCACTCGTTTACTAATCACTATTTCTTCAGCATAAACGGGAATCACTTTTTCTGTTTCCTTGGCCATACTGCTTTCATAATCAAATAATGGAATTAATTCTCTCTTAGATTCCTTTTGTTCCTCAATGGAATAATCTTTCTTAGTGTGGTCCTTATTATGATGAATAGTATCAAGGCCCTCCATGATTTTCTCTTTTACTTTTGATAGCATTTCATCACCAATACTATCATGTTCTTCAAACGCTTCTATTTTCTTACCATTCACAAACACTTCTTCGTATCTCCTATTGATCTCTACCTTTTCAGTTTTAGTATTGCAAACTTTTTGTATTGTTAGGTTCTCAGTATTCATTTTCTTAGAAATAGAGAAAGTTTCTTCGAGAACTGGAATGACTTGCGTTATTGTAGTGGGAATGGTTGCCTCAGATGGTGTAGTGGTCAATAAGTTAATGCCAGAAGTATCGGTACTATTTGGTTCTGTGGCTCCTTTCTTCTCTTCCTTCCTTCTATCACTTGATTGTAACAACTCTATACGATACTTGTAGTATATTGTTTATAATGGTTAGAAAGCTTTGGATTTTGTCTCTAATCCAACATCCAGATCTGGCATTTTATCGTATCAATTCATTTCCCTGAGTAACTCTCGAAGTGACTATGCTTGTAGGAAAGCACTTTAGAATTTATTTCTGCAGCAGTACTACTTCTACCTCATAGTGATCTTCTTTTTACTAAGCTTTAGGTGCGATGGCCGTATTGAGACCTTTGTGTATTTAAGTGGAAGAGGACTAATTATAGTAGGTCCTTTTGTATGCTCCTCGTCTTTATTCTTTGATACAGTGGTATTATCTTTCTCTTCTTTTGTTTTTGTATTATTTAAATCGGCTTCGGTAAGCATGGTTTTATTGTCGAGAAAATCATTTAGCCTTTTCCACCATAACTCTTCAAGATCATATAGATGCCCCACATGTTCTTTCACCGACCAGCCATTGTTATTGTAACTGCTGTATTCATCATCTGCGTTTTGCAATATGGCTGACAAACGGAAAAGGCTTCCTTCCAGCCGACTAAATATGGCCGGAAAAATTCCTTCAGGAAAATCAAAATGGAAGTGGCGCTCAAACCATGGAGTTGGTGTTACCATATTTTAAATTACAACTAATCCTTTATT
>JAICVW010000330.1 GCA_025935105.1 Nitrososphaeraceae archaeon | reverse complement strand
TATACTGACTAACATAATTACGTATTAATCAGTTGGGCATCCATACGGGGCAATATGACTTAAAAAAAGTTGACGAACTTATGTTAACCAGTATAGGATATTATTTTGCAGAATATAGGTCTGATAACTGTGAAATAACATTAAATTTTAGCTTTAAAAATTTCTAAGGGATTGATTTATTTTCTCTAACGCTGTCTAATATGTATGTGATCTATTTCTTTTTGGAAGTTATACTAAATTGCCGATTGTTCTATACTATTTCTATGATGCAACCGATTCAATTGTCGATATGCTTCCCTCCTTGATTATTCGGTATATTGTGTCAACAAAACCTTCTAATTCTCGTTCATGAGATACCATTATTACTTGTGCACGATCCAATTCATCCAGAACCTGTCTTAGTTTAATTAGTTGTTCCTTCCCAAAACCATCCGTAGGCTCGTCCAGAATAATTAAATTGTGCTTCATGCCCGCCGTCTTTTTGATCATAGTGTTAAGGGCTAGCCTATACGCAAAAGCAACCGATGTTTTCTCCCCACCACTGAGGCTATCGATAGAAAGAACATAGCCGCCTTGAATAATTATTGGTATGAAATTCTCATCCACTTCTACGTTTATGTCTCCTGCTTCTAGTAGGATGTTAAACCATCTCTGAAATAATTGGTTGAATTCTTCCTTGATGTTTTCTAATACATATTTTTCAATATCTTCGATAGAAGGATTAAAACACTTAGCAAACCAGTTCTGTGTCTGTCTCAGGATTTCTTCATTTCTATTGTGCTTCTCCTTTTTTATAATTTCATCCTGAAGCTCTTCCAAATTGGATCGTATCCCATTTAATTCCGACATGGCGGCAGCAAGTATCTGTTTCTTTTTTGATATTTCACTTTCAAGGTATCGAACTTTTGATTGAATCTCTTCAAGTTGCTTTATTACTCCTTTATTCTTGTCGTACAAATTCTGCTGTTCTATTAGATTCTCTTTCCCCAAAATAATTTCTTGAGTTAAAGACATTATAGAGGCTTCAGCTTTATTCACTTCGCTCTCAATTTTGGGTTTCCTTTTGACCTCTTGAAGATTCTCGATGTACTGTGCCACTAATCCCTGACTTTCGTACTGTGAAGCTATTATGCTGTAATTCGTATAAAGTTGTTTATAATCAATAAGTTGTCTAAGATGATTTAACAAGGAAGCTAATTCTGTTCTCTCTTCCAGAGAATACCTTTCCTGCTGCAGCATTTCGATATTTCTGGACAATTTTGAATCCCTATCTTTCAGTTTTTTCACAGCTGCCTCAATTGCATTCCTCCTTTCTGTTAATTTCACAATATCCTTCCGTATGTTTTTTAGGATGTCTTCTTTGCTCTCAAGATCCAAAATATCGAGATCTACTTTCTTTCTTTTTTCTTCCTGCATATTTATGGAGTTTCTTAGATTATTGATTTCTCTTTCTATTTTTGTCCGTTGTTCGAAAAATTCGTGTTTGACCTTAGAAATATGTTCTTTAGTAAGCTTCTGTTTACATTTTGGGCACGATGCACCTTCACCTATGTTAGATATCTCATCAATCTCCCTCTGTCCATCATCAACTATTTTTTTTCTTGATTCAATATCAGCTTCATTCTTAGAAATAATTGATAAGATATGCAAGGATGATTTTCGTAATGATGGTAGTCGTTTGAGATGATGTGCGAGACTCGATTCATCATTCTCTAATGTTTGCAAGTTTGCAATCGAGTCTTGTTGTTCTTTTATTTCACGTTCTTCTAATTTAATCTCATTCTTGTCATTATTTATTTGTAATTCCAGATATTCTTTTCTGTTAGTTATTGATTGCTCAAGTCTTGTCTTTTGCTTATCTAAGCTCTCGTAGAGTTTTATTGATTTTTCCATCTTTGATAAATTTTCTTTTTTCTCAAGATAGTCCTCATATTTGTTTTTCAATCTATTAACAACCTCCTCTGATTCAGTGATAACTTGCAAATCCGTCTCTAACTTTTCCAAAATATGCTGTTCTTTTTCTTTGGCTTCCTGATTCTTGATAACGGACTTCATGAGATATGGTATTGATGTCTCAAGTCTTAGAACTAGATCCTTCTTCTCCTTAAGATCGTCTATCGATTCTTGCAAGTCTTTTAGTTCGATGTCACTTGATCCTATGAAATCGCGTATTTTATCTATGTGGCGTGATATATTATCTGCTTTTATTCGCCTTTCGTTGTACAGAGTTCGCTTTTGTAAAATATCTTTTGCAATTTCACTTGATACCCTAATCTCTCCTTTGGCCCAGGTTGATATGATGTCAGTATTTTTCTTTGCATTGCTATATTCCTCTATTCCGAAGGCTCTCCGTAGGATCTCGACCCTTCTTTCTTGATTTTCCGTAAGTATTTGTTTCATCATTTCTTGGGGGGTAAAAATAGCGTACCTGTATATCACAGAAGTCGATTTAGTATGAGGCTTTTCGTTGATGTTCACAATTTCCAGAATTTTCGATCTCATTTCTCCAACAGAATAATTTGTTGTTGTATCTCCATCAATGATGCAGCATTTATCCTGCACAACATTCTTTTCATGCTTTAGTAAGGATCTGTATATTTGATATGGTCTCCCTTTAACCTCGAATTTCAGGGAAACTGAACCTTTCTTTTCCCCGGATCTCAAAAGATAGCTGCCATTGATATCCCCTAACCCAAATAAAGCAAATTCTATTGCTGAGAGAATTGTAGATTTGCCGCACCCAATATCTCCTTGAAAAAGTGTCCTGCCTGGCGGTATCTCTATACTAGTTTGTTCCTTGTAGCTTCTTATATTTTTCAGAACTATTCTTTTTAAAATCAATTGTTGAATAGATCCTTGAATCCGATGAGACTTATGACATCATCTATCATGCGAGTAGAATAATCGTTGTTATTTTCATTTTCTAACTTTCCTTTCTTTAGGACATGTAACAATGCTCTAGCAGTATTTTGTCCTTTCTCAGCAATGAATTTGGAATTTATAAAATTCTTAACTTTATCATCTGAAATTGAAGGATCCAATTTAAATGAAGCAATTCGTTCCTTAACTATTCTTTTTTCTATGTCCTCAACACTTTCCCCTATCACCTTAAGTTGAAAAGTTTCAGCAGATGTTAAAGAGCTTCTATTCATAAAACTAACAATTGCGCCTTTATTTCTAAGAAGTTCTTCAAACTTAGAGAAGTTAATGTCAGATCGCTTCCCTGAGCTTAGTGTACCTTTGACCTTGAGCAAAACTATTTTATTAGCGGCATCTAACGTTTCTATTAGTGCCGATATTTCATCATCTACCTGCTTAGCAGTCTTCTGGTTCGCATTAATCTTCTTGAATACAAAGTCAGCTACCTTAACTTCAATGAAGTGTGCTTTGACAGTATTGGTGTTCAATTCCACTATGTAAAAACCTCTCTTTTCGCCCTCCGCAGTATTTTCAAGATCCGTAAATGTGGAACCAAATAATGGCCCAGGGTATGCTAACATACTATTTTCATCAAACTTTTTTTCCAACCTTTTATGCAAATGTCCGCCTCCATAGTACTTGAAACCTTTCGGGAGAAGTGAAAATGGGACCATATCTCCATGTGCGAGTTCGATTGGAGTAAATTCCGTTATTGGAGCATGAAAAAGAAATATCTTAAATCCCTCCTCAGACTCGAGCACTCCAAGATCTAACATTTTATAATATTCAAGATCCAATCCTATTTTTCTCCCAGATAACCCAGTAATCTTAATGAGGGTTTTTGCATCCTGCGAAAATTTTAGCCTTATCCTATTATTCTTTTGTTCAAATTCTACTGGTTTAATAAATAGTCCTGCGCTATGAAGTATATCTATTATAGAAACAGAATTGGCAGTGAAGTCATGAGAACCATAAATCATATAGACTTCGATCTCTTTACTCCTTGCATCCCTAAGTATCTCTACTGCACGCTTTACTGGAGCTAGGTCTGGAACATTAACATCAAAAAAATCACCAGTGACGACAATAAAGTTGACATGTTCATGAATGCAAATAGAGATTGATTCTTCGAAGGCCTTTAGATTAAGTTCTCTCAACTTGGGATTTCTCCAAGAACCAAGATGACAATCTGTAATATGAGCAAATTTCACCGTCAATTTATAATATCAAGATCCCTATAACGCTAATTATGATAACTCGCCTTTATATGCTACACTCTTATCTATGTATGGCGATAGAATATGGTGGAAAAACTACTTACGAGATATTGCTGAATTAATTGGAGCTAGTTAAATATCCCTTTTTAACCCGTCAACACAATAGTTTGCGTACCTGACCGTATTGAACCGTATTGAATCAAT
>JAICVW010000179.1 GCA_025935105.1 Nitrososphaeraceae archaeon | reverse complement strand
TCAAAATCAATATGAATGAACTAGCTCTTTATGCTTCCTGACCTGTCGTTTTGTGTAAAACATGTCCAAACATATGCTACACCTTATTGGCCCTTGTGGTTTTCTAGTACCTCTATAAATATCGTTGTCAGAATTGCTCGTAACAGTCGGTATAGTAAGCCTATGTATGTATGTATGTTGTTTTCTGCTAACTTGGGTAAGGAATTCGTCTCGGAAGTAAATTGATATACTATTTTGGAGCGGCGTATGTAAAAATATGATGAATTCCTTAGTATCGCGTGGCTATAGCTATGGATTGATAAACTTAGATGACCTCTCAGTAGATAGTAGCACTGTAGCATCAAAGAAAGGGGGGCAAGAAAGAGGATACGATTCCTATTGTGTGTGCTAAAGTGAGCACATCTTAAAATCCTATTTCTGATACCGTATGTAATCAAAAGAACTGCTAGAATATTTGTACTGCCATGGTAAGTAATACAATTTATACACTCCATTTCCAATATTCGTCTTTCAACTGTTAAATCATGATTGCAGTATATCTCGTATACTTAAATTGCCAACATTAGAACAAAGAATGGAGACTTTAATGAAAAAGAAAAATATCGTAACAGGCTTTTAGAACCCGCGGAAACAGTATTGTCATCTATTGGCTTCAATTCACGGCGAGAACGCACCGAGAAAATGTGACAAATGGTGGCAGCACCTTTACGAAGAGAAATTAGAGACAGAAGTACAGAGACAATACCATATTAGGACCTTCAGTATGATTGTAGATCTCGTCCTATCAATCACGCAAAATTTTCGCTCTCTTGATGGGTCTTTTTGGTGCATCAATTATTCCCCAGCTACTGTTATCCCTACAGTAGCAAACGATATTCCGATCAAGTTTTATTTGATGATAGTGATGTCAGTCCTTGATTGCAACTGAATAGTTGTTCTACCTCGCAATCACTCCTGCACGCAAGTTAACGACCTCAGAGGCGGGGATCCACTTAATGCGGAATATCTATAATTGCAATACAATGAACTTGTGTAAACCAACTATAATAAAAGAAGCTAAACTTTTTGGTCCGAACATTTAAGATATGGTTAAAAGTTAGTCTGATCCTACCCCTAACAGTGGGCCTTTTGGCTAGATCCCACTACTTTCTGCTTTCTTAATTTCAATAGTTACTTTGCTGCCCGCTTTTATTGACATATCCTCATAGACGGGCCGACTATCTGTAGGAGACCCACCACCGCCCATCGCTTTTCCAACATTGGTCATCGTCTTCGGCAAATTATTCATTAGATCTTCAGAAGTAAAGGCAGCCGTGTTCACACCGAATGGATTGAAAGATGGCCCTTTCTCCGCGCCTGCTTTATAATCATTGGGATTAGCCTGTTTCACATATACATATGGGCTGCCATCTTGCGATGCTTCAATTCTTAACACTACAAAATCAAATTTCATTGTGGGATGCTACTCATTACACAAATTTAATCCTTAAAGTTTAAACTGTGAGCCGGCTCGGAAATCATGAAACGGTTAGTAATCTAGTGCACACTACCTCCTTGTATTGCGAATTGATACTATAGGAGGTAAGATACTCGTGCACGATTTAATATGGTATATAGGATTCATATAAATAAAGCCTAGAGTGTCCTTAGGGGAGGGAGAGTTTACTGGGTGTCATTACGTTTCAACCTGGGTATAACTTATTACATAAACACAGATTATTGTATAATAGTTCATTGTACTATCTTGTATAACTAATGCATAAAAGATCTGTGGGAACAGATACACTCAATTGTATATCTTTTCCCGCGCACTTATATCAATTGATATAGGATACCGCACAATAATATTTTAAAAATTGGCTAATTAGACAGGCTTTTCTCTAATCCATTTATAGTTCATTCATTTACTGCTTATCTATCTTAATAACCTCATATTTTCTTTATTCCCTACCGATGGGTGATTTTAAGGCCATCCTACAACAAGGACTATATCTATAGAATGAAACACTATTGAGAAGGGGAGTTGGGGTTTACCTTCTGTCGATTAGATGCCCTATAGATTAAGCTCTCACTATTTCTCCATTTATGAAATTCTGAAAGGCAGGATTGAACCGACCGTTGGGTTCTACTTGTTTCCATGTCTTCACTATTGTTCCTTTTTGGAAACAATTTCTCATCCATTGTAACCAACCGGCCCATTCATTGTCATCAAGCACTTTCCTCTGTCGCATCGCGAATGCGTGAGCACACATCCAGAGAATATAGAAAGAGAATGCCATTTCTTTGGCTGATACTCCGTAAGACTTTGGGTAATCATGCGCTTCTATTCCACTTACCACTTTTGTTACCGATGGATCCGCCATGATAATTTCAGTCATCCTATGAAATTTCTCATCCAAATCGTTGAGAACCCTTGTTTCCGTGTCACTTGATAAGGCCTGTATATGCCTTTTCGAGAAATATAGTGTTAGAACCAAGGTTCCAATGATTCCTATTGTCTGTGTCAGACTGAGTGTGTCTGAAAGTCCTAAGACCATAATTGATCATGGAATCCATTAGAATTAATTGTACTGCGTCATGGAATTTTCATACCCTCTCTCTCATCGTTCTGCAACCAATTGTATGCAATAGCTATCTAATGTTAATTACAAATAATCTTTCTTTTGTAGGCCCCTTTTCCCAACTTCTTTTGTAAATCATTTTTAATGATTCTGTTCCATAGTTTATTGCTTTAAACTTAAAGATCTCTGTCCCAGGGCTGCCTATGAGTTTTGTCGTAGATGGTTGAAAGTTATGCGATATTAAATTTATGATACTTGTGTTAAAGATAGGGATCCACTGATAACCTGTTGTTGGATTTGATTCAAGACTTATTGTAAATTCCTTACTTTTATTCACTGTGATATTTTCAACCTTATGTATCTTATTTTCTACAGCTGAATTCACAATCCTACTAGAAATAGGATCATTATCTTTTTCAACATTTTTATACAGTAATGAATCACACTGTTTCATTGCCGTAGCTTTTGACTGACCAAATGATATTATTTGTATAATTTGATTTCCTGCACTTGCCAATACTGAAATAAGAACAATGATCAACAACAAGTATGTTGGGATTAGCAAAGCCTTCTTAGGCACATACTTTACCATCATGATCGTTATAATAAAGTGTGTGTTTATTTGCCTCTACCCCAGGAACTTAAATCTAAGGCTAAAGGGGAGATGAGATAATAAACCTATTCAACATTATGGTCTCCTTAACAATTATTGAGGTTAATGCCTACTCATGATTAAAATTAAAGAAAACTTTTTGATTTCTAGGCTAAAGCGCTGTTAGGACTTATTTCAAAAATATCTGACCCTGTCGTCCCAACTTCTTCCTTTTGCTTAGATTTACTTCATTAATCCTTCTTACTAGCTCTAATTTTTGATCGTCAAGTATCGATTAAACTGGTCAAGTTCTAAGCTAAACCTAATAACTATATCTCTCTTCTTGGTGGCTGGACCAGTAGCATCCAATAGGTAACCTAATCCAGCGGGTCCCACCGTATTCAGTACGGCCAGGGCCATGCACAATTAAGTCATACAATAATTTTTTAATAAAATATAATTTATTAATTAGGTTGTATCTAATACTAACTTATATAATCAGCTTTATGTGGTAATACTGTGAAAAAGGACCAGTTGCAAAAGTCGGAACCTAAGTCTGGACCACGATTAATGTCCGCCATTATAACTTCAACTTCAGATGCCGTATCGGAGACAAGGATCGAAAATATTACCGAAGGACTATCACCCCAATATTTTAATCTCCTTCATAGGATATTACCTGTAAATAAGGAAAATGTTTTAACCATATGTGACTATGTTTTTTCCCCAGTCAGAAGTCAATTTATCAGATCACTACAGGCAAGATGTGATAGTGCTTCTTTGCAAATTCTCAACTTATTTTAATAATACTAAGACCTTCAAGGAGATAGCAAGAGAAGACCTATTATTATTTCTAGATAGTTTTCGCAAGGCAGAAGCAGCAGATCCGTTACACAAGTGGATTGGAACATACAATACATACAGGATACATTTAGTACGTTTCTTCAAATGGTTATACAACCCGGACATAGAGCCAGAAAAAAGGCCCAAACCTGAAGTTGCTCAGAACATACCAAGGCTCAAACGTAAGGAGAAATCAATCTACAAACCAACTGACCTATGGACTCCAGAGGACAATTCACTATTCCTGAAATATTGCCCTAATCCTCGAGACAGATGTTATCATGCAATGTCCCGAGATTCAGCAGCAAGACCTCACGAACTTCTGAAACTGAGGATAAGAGAGGTGACATTCAAATTCACAGTAGATAGGAAACAATATGCCGAGATCCTAGTCAATGGTAAAACTGGAACAAGGCATATCCTATTAATATATTCAATCCCATATATCAAAGACTGGATTTCACATCATCCTCAGGGTGGTAATACTAACAGTATATTGCTATGTGGATTCGGTAAGAGTCTTAATAGGATAATCAGCGTAATAAGTCTAAATATAATATATCGAGGCTACAAGAATAAGGTCTTTCCTAAATTATTGGATAATCCACACGTTCCACTCGAAGATAAACAAAAGATTACAGAGCTATTGAAGAAGCCTTGGAATACAGTACATCGTTGGGACAGAAGCCACACCTACAACTTTGATTTTGCGTTTTAGCTAGTGTCTTGTCATGTTGCAGTAAGAATATGAGTTGCTATTGCTGGAAAGCCACAGCACGTTGGTTCTTATCTTTAAGGGTTCAACGGTAATATCCACAGTGGCATGAGGATCATTTGGATCACTTGGAACACCATGAGCATCTGTTACTACTAGTCGAAATGTTACTTTCTTTTCAGTATCCTTCATAGGAGCAAAAACTTTAGGATCAGCTACAAACTGTCTCGTAGGACTCGAGTGCGTTGGATCATCTCCGGTTAAGGTTACCGCTGGTCCTGCAGTTTGTATCCATGAATAGGTCAGCGGCATATCGCCCGTGCTCTTACTGCCATCTAAGGTAACAGTATCACCTTCAGTTACTGTTTGAGGTGGTCCAGCATTAGCAGTGGGTTTACATGTTGTAGCTGCAGCAGCTGCCTTAGCAGTGGCTGTATTTGTATTGGCAGTCAGAGCTGCTGTTGAAGAACATATTGGAGGAGGGGAACAGCTTTGAGTAGATGGATCACAAGGATTCTGCAAACCGGGAGTAAAAGTCCAAGAACAAGTGGCATCACCGATAGCATCTAAACCACTTAAGGGGCCTTCTTGGTTGCACGGAGCCCAACCTTCTAAACCACCACCATCTGGAACAGAAGGAGCAACTTCTGCAGCAGGAGAGCCACCAAATGTGTTTGAAGCGGAATCATAACTCAGGGCCCCAGACCCTCCAGGTGATCCTATCACCTCCACTATGTGTGAATCGCCGCTATGTGTATCAGTTGAAGCAGGTCCACTATACGAATATGAGAAAGGTCCACCTGACTGCGTAGAGAGCCAATCAAATGAACTTGCCAAGTTCCAGTTGGGGTGTAATGTGTACTGTCAGAGGATATTAAAGGACCAGCCATAGTCACGACCAAATGGATATGACCACACAAGCAGCTAGGCCCTCCAATATCCGACTCTTCATGAAATTCTCCGGAGAAAAAGCCATACACAGGCGCTGAAGATGACTGAGTACTTGCTTTTGTACTCAAAGAGTTGGGAGAGATTAAAGTAGCACTAGTATTGTTTGACAGTGGACCTACGGTTGCTGTTAGCGCCTTATGCCCAGCTAAACCTATAGAATTATTCTTAGGTTGCATAGATGTATTATTGATATGACCAGCCGTTACAAGAGTACTGTTATTTAGAACTGCGAGAATTTTTGGCGATGTGTTGTTTTGTCTTGCTGAAGCCTTGTTGGTAGGATGTTGACTTGGATTAAGAAAGGGAAGAGTATTGTGGGAAAACAGAGGTGCCAGCTGCAATCGGTGTTGGTGTTGTAGCTGTTGGAATGTATTTTGAGGTAGTAAGGGTTGCTGCTATTTTTGCGATGTAGCTGGCGCCTGCGTAATT
>JAICVW010000695.1 GCA_025935105.1 Nitrososphaeraceae archaeon | reverse complement strand
TATTGCGACATTCAGTTTAGTAGAAAAGAATACTTGACAGTACTGGAACATCCAGAACACCCGTTCACAAACCAATTTAATATGCTGGTCGATGCAGTTGCAAGGATTTAAAATTAGAGGCTCACTTTAAATCCAAGAAGACATCAGCAGATCTCGAGGAGCTTTCGCCTTTATTCCCATTCGAAGGAAAGTTCTTGCGTTTAGGTGCGCTCAGAGGATACATTAGATCTATATTTGGACAAGCTTAACGGAATCGCTTCATCTTTATGTTGAAGAGGACCTGATTTATTTCTGAGGTCCTGCTATTAGCAATGCAAAGTAACCATGTCTCTGACCAAAGACCCAACTCCATGGGAGAATGGATTTGTATGAGAAAGCGCCAATTTCGACTAAATCATTAAAGACCAATCGACTACGTCTCATGTACTCGTCCTATTTGGAAGCTAATCGAGATTCAATGCTAGGGATGCTTCAATTTATGCCTTATCCAAAAATGGCCTTTCTGCTGGCAGGAGGAGAACTTGATCATCTCGCTATCGACATAAGATTGAAACAATATTAGGTTATTAATTTGAATCAAAAAAATCGCAATCTAGTGGCCAACGTTAATTATGGACGACTATTCAGAATGAGCCATTGTAATCTTGAGTCTATTCTATTCTTTTTTAATAGACGAGATTGTCATATCTCTACCTTTGAAGTTGTGAATATATTATGCAGGACCTTCACATAATTTGAAATCAATTCACTGCATCCCATCTCATCACGATATTTCTCAAGGTCATTTCCTAATGCCATCGTCAAGGATTTGGGCATTCTGAGTTGTTCATTCATGTAGATCAGAAGAGAAAAATACATAGATCTCATCACATCGCCTTCATTATCTAGTTTTAGATGCAGACTGGAAATCACATTCGATAGGATAAGTGTAAATGGTGTTGACAGTGCAACATTGTTTTTGCTATTCTGATCATTGCTATCTTTGAATCTAATTGCTTCCATATAGATCAGATCTTCAATTGCCTCTACAAGCCTTTTGACATCAGCACGAATTTCGCGATTACTACCATTTCCTTGGTTTGTAGCGTCTATTATGTCAGGCGACATATAGTGAGGATAAGCTATAGACCTTTGATCTGACTTATTAGTTCTTGGTAGTTTTGGATTAAATGGGGATCTATCAACCCCTGCACTACCACCTCCATACCCGTTGATAATCTAATATCTAGTGCAACTGCGCTATATGGTATTTCAAACTGGTCTATCTCCTCCGTGTCGTGGCTCTCAAAGAATTTGGTACAGCTAGCTCTAGAACAGGAGAAAGCCACAATTTCGTTGATTCTACGACTGCCAGATCCTCCGCCTCTTCCGCCAGCAGAGCCCTGTGATTCCTGAATAACCAGTATGAATATGGTATTGGCATCCTTATCCCTGAGGTTGATATCTTTGTCCGCAACGACCAACTTTCTTTGTGGCGACGCTAGGATAGCGTCCATAGACTCATATTCATCCATTATCAGCAGATTTCACAACAATGCTTTCATTTATTATTTTACAATTCTGCTATTATCGAAATTATCAGCATTATCAGCATTATCAATTGTTCTTGTTATAGTATTCTATATCTTTGTCATTCGGTTTCCATCAGCTCAATCCAGCACCTAGTACAAAAATCGCCATCTTCAATTATTTTTTGTTCCAGAGTCAGTGACTGGGGATCAAATGAATCATTGCACATAACGCATATTTGCATATATTAAGTATACAAGACGGATTTTTTAATATTGTGTAACTGTAGATCTCAAGAAGGTATTACAGTCCCAAGCGATGCTAAGAACACTTTGGATTTGTTTCTTTGGGTGCGGAAGC
>JAICVW010000694.1 GCA_025935105.1 Nitrososphaeraceae archaeon | reverse complement strand
CTAAGTAGATAATCTACAAGGAACGTTAGCCCGCGGCAATATGACTGGGCTGGGCTTGTATAACTAGAGCCATTACGACTAGTGTGACAAACGGGAAATATTGCACCTTGCTACAAAATGGACGATAACCTGACATTGCATCATAGCGACGCTGGCGATCAGACCAGATGGACTTCGTAATTCCGCTTACGGATACAATTAACCAAGTATAACTTATATGCGCTCCTTCAAGACTCGACGGATAGTGCTTATGATGTATGTTTAGCTGGATGCACCTCAAAGATAATTAACATACAAGTAGAATTCTGTTTATGAAAAGCCCTGCCGAAGGCCATGATGAGAATGAGGACAGTACAGGCAGCAATAGCGATAGCAATAGAATTAAACAAAATATATCAGACAGGGAATTTACCCACAGAGAAGATCTACCTGCGAGCGTTCGATGGGTATCCCTGATTGGAATAAATTCATGGTTTCCAAAGAAATGGAGAGATATAACCCCTGCAGTACCAATAGTACTAGTTGCAGCGTTTGTAACTGCAATGATGCAGATAATTGCCAATCCAGGCCTTTTTGTGCAGTTAGCAATTGGCTTTTTATCTATGATGAATCCAACTGTATCCTCAAATTGGCTATTAACCAAGGACGCGTGGTGGTTCTTTGGACATCCAATAGTCTATTTTCCATTGTTCATATTTGTGTGCAATCTATTTTTTAGCTCCCAGATATGGAAAAGAGCGTGTTCCCTTTTTTAAGTGGAATTATAGAACCTGGCCATTCTATCTTGCATTCTCTGTACTTGTCTTTTCTCTTCACGTGTTTATGGATATTCCAAATCCTATTTGGCTACAAATATTATCACAAACTGCATCTTTGGGTATTGTTTGGCCATCTGCCATGACAATAATAACAATCTTGTGAAATTCATTTTTGGCTCACTATTTTTGGTGGATTTGGCTTGGCAATATTATTTGACGTAATAGGTATGCAGGGCGCAATTCGTAGGGAAGCTGACATGCCAGTTGTCTTTCATTGGGCAATGCCTCCTCTTTTGTTCTTTGCACTTACTATAGGCTTGACCCAATTTGTTTTTGTATATAATTTCGTCAAGACGCTGCATAGAAATTATACAAAAAAAGAGCTAGAAGAGTACGATGAATTGCATCAGAATCCAGATGGACTAGGGATTAATATTAAACATAAATATTAAAAAACTAGACTAGAATGTTGGAATGCGGCATAATTTGATCTAAACTGATATGATTATTTTTACTACAATTAATCTATTCAATCAATGCTGATTCAATTTTTGGCCATAAATAATCAATCATAACCGAAATATTATCTGTAATCCAATTTGACATAGACTCTTCTTCCTCAAGACTCTGTTTGAGTACTGGTGTTGCATTTAGAATATTGGCTTGCTCAGCAATTCGTAACAGTATTTTATATGCAATCACCCCAGCTTTTTCTACCATAATGTCTTCTTTGATTTTGTGAATTTCCTCCTCCGCTAATTTTGCCTCCTTCTTTCGATGATCAGTTAATGATTCCACTGTATCTTTGAATTCTCTGATGCGGTGGCTATCTGGCATCTTTAAGGTTGGTAGAGTTGACTTTGTATCAGTAGGTCTTCCACCCAAGCTAACAATTAACTGGTAAATCATTTCTTGACGTCCCATAGTTTCTCGCAGGTTCTGCTCCAAGTGCTGCCTGAAATCGGGGAAGGAAACTTCATGAATACGTGTGACTAGCCTTTCTGCTATTGAATTTTCTATAGCTAGTTGTTCATTAAGGTATTCAGCCATTTTTAAATTGAAATTTGTATTAGCCTTGGTATTCATATGCATAAACTAAATGTAAATAAATGCTT
>JAICVW010000682.1 GCA_025935105.1 Nitrososphaeraceae archaeon | reverse complement strand
TATTATGACACGTAATCCGGTAGTAGTCAACCAGAACACTGAAATGAACGAGATAATTGATATTATCCTTCAAAAATCCATAATATTAGTCCCTGTCATCGATGAAAAACGTAGGTTGGTGGGAGTCGTTGGTCGACTTGATATTCTGCAGCATAATTTAAATGAAAAATTCGTTACGATGGGTCAGAACGATGCCGCTGGTAATACTGGGGAACATTAAATGGTCAAGTTCATGTCGAGAATTCAGAGTTGATCGATAGGTTTTTGATATGTCTGTCCGAGCCAACAGACTCACTCATGGATCTTTTTAAGCTACATGGTACAAATGGACATACATAGTCCACCCTATCTGAGTAATTCAAGCGAAAGGAATTATTACTTCATAAGCTGTTTAGGTGACTGTTCAAGGAAAGTAATTATCTAGCAAATTGTGTGAACGAAAGAAAGAGGACCATAGATGTTTGGGACGTTCATGGGTAGTAATTAATGTAAACCAAAAAGGAAGGTGATATGAGATAATGGTAAGCAGCTTGCATCCAAAACATTCAGACATTTTCTCAAACACAATGATATAGATGATAAACCAATTTCAAAATCTTATCCTATCCGTAGCTACAAGGAAGATAGAAGCATATAACAAGATAGTGAAGAATGATGGTAAGTGGATGAGACAATACTATTCGCTGCAATTAATAGCTGAACTTGAGTTCCAATCCAAACATAGATGACTAGGCAAAAGTGAACGATCTGTTTAATCAGACTCTCGCCAGATACCACTCACTTTAAAAGAGGAAATTGCGTCAAACGCAACTAGTTATTCATCTGAATATACACCAACTGGCTTTATTTACTGATCCTCTTCTTGTAAGTTTAATCAAGTCCTTAGAATTAATAATTGCAATATAATCACAGATATTATATTCGGGTTCGATTGATTTATCGTCAATATTCTCAAGTATGATCCTACTTAATGGAAGATGTTAGATGAAAACAGTCGTTGTACTTTTGGTTTGAAGAATATGTTCAAGAGTAATGAAGGCCAGACAGCAAATCAGTGTCTGATTGTAATTGGCAGAGAAAATATAAAAAGTATATAGATAACTGAACTGCCAATAAATTAATGCAACTTCCTGGATCATCATTTCTAACAGAAAAAGGAATAATCCCTAATAGCGTATTGCTACTAACTGGTCCGGTTGGAGCAGGTAAGAGCTTGTACTGTAGACAATTCTTTGTAGAGGGCATATCCAATGGGGACTATTGTATATATTTGAGCTCAAGTTTAACCGAAAAGCAGTTTAGAAAGCAATTCTCAAATATTGGAAGCACTAGTCTAGCTCAAAATTCAAAATTCATAAACCCATATTTAGTTAAGAAATCTGTCAGAAGTAAGGATTCTTCCGTCTTATACCCTACGTACGTTCTTAACGATGGCCTCTCTAATGAAATAGAAACAAGTCAAAACATTGATTTGTTATCCTTCACTCTGACAGAAATCGAGGCGATTATCAACAATATAACAAATTCTGACTACTTGTCTTCAAGTAGTTCTATTCGTGTCATCGTTGATTCATTAACTCAGCTAATGATACTGTCTGGAGAACAAGCGATTTTGAAGTTCATCAATGAACTTTCCTTTATCCTAAAAGATGCAGAGGCCATGGCTATTGTTACTTTAACCCTCCCACCAACTGGACAACTAGACAATGCCTTGAGCTCCATTTTTGACGGAATGATGGAAATGCAGACAGAAGATCGCAAGGGAGTATTAATAAGAACTATACGTCTAGTTTCAATTAAAGGTGTGCTCCATAGACCGTCTTGGGTTCATTTCAAGATTTCTGATGATGGCGTACTTTCATTTTATGATGAATCATCCTCAGTGACTTGCACTTTATGTGGAAAAGCAATTATTGGAACTCCTATATTGGATTCAGAATTCTC
>JAICVW010000103.1 GCA_025935105.1 Nitrososphaeraceae archaeon | reverse complement strand
CTTCCAAATATTGTATTAGACCATGCTTGGTTTAATTCCTAGCCCAGGCCTGATGGTGTATGTTGATTGATAATCTTTTCTATTGTTCGGTGATATAATATTGGATCTTGTTTCTCTATCATGTAATTCGGCTATCGCCCAATCTATCTCTGGTGGTAGATACGGTGCAATCTGATTGCAGTCTATAAGAAGGATATTGTAAACAAGAAGTTACATGGTGTCAATATATCTATATTCATAAGGTTTATGATCCGGTATCGGATTTTTAAGCTCATGAATTTTGCGTATCACTGTGCTGTATATGACAATAAGGATATCGATGTTAGTAAAGTTCCAATGTGCGACGTTTGCAATGAGAAATCTGCTGACATTTTTCAAGTGGAAGGTGAATATTGCTTGGAATGTTGGCAAAAAAGGACTTATCCAAATCTCTAACTCTCGGGAAATGCTCAATTGATCCTTTCGTGCGTATAGAAAACACGGGAGGAAAACAACCTAATCATAAAATGGAAAATGATTCTACATTGACGCGTTTTTTTTGAAATTTTTCGGCCTTTATTTATGTCTAATGTATGATTACTATTACTACCGCTACCACCGTTGCCACTAGTGTCAGTTTCACACAAAGCTTGATAGTAACAACTATCTGCTTTTCTATAGTATTCTGTAGAATATGGGTGGTCGACCGTGTAGCCCGGTAGTGTCATCTTCAGCCTCATCTACTGACTGGGTTTCCGATCAACCATCTCGGGTGTATTAGGTATCTTCACATGCTACTAAGTGGAAAATATCTTTTTTCGTTATAGAAAATGGTGATATAAGATTTCATTTAGCAGTATATGATCTACATGAGATTATTGCACTCTTAACAACCAAATCCTATTGATTCATCAGTGGAAGCGCGATGAAAAAGAGATTCGAACATACCTTTTCATGCTCTAAATAATTATCTCTCAATAGCCGTCACGGATTCAGGCATCGCACTTGCCTCACAACCGCTTTTGGAATCAGTAATACCTTAAGGCAGTGATTGTAGTTCTATTTTTATCAATTCAGAGTTATAGCCATGTGATATTAGAGAATCCATAATGTTTTTCCATGCGCCTTTTTTCTCCACTTCTTGCCGTCATCAAACTGAATAGATGAAGAGATTGCCAAAGGCAAATTCAAGACAACACTGGGGCGCCAATTCGACTTAAGCGCAATCCAGAGTTATAATCAGAGCATGAATGTATCTGTGTGAATGTAGATGGAAGGAAGCGAAATAACTGAGATTTATTGATGCTATAAAAAATGAAAAAACAAACACAAACACTGCATCCTACTCAATTTATGTTAGCTATAACCCATCAATACTAGGATGTAGGTTGTAGATGAGCAACGACACTTGGACAGTTGGGAGCATTCTTCTTCATTTTAGATATTAAGGACCTTAAGGGAGAATTAGAGCATTGATTTTCACGGGAGATCCGTTACCAGTAAAAGGATATCTTAAAGCAGCAGGGATCGTCCTCCTATCAGTCTTGCTCTATCAAATTATTGTTTATTACAATTCTAAGACACACAAACAACATCCAAGAGCAATCAAACACATGTTAGGAAGTTAGTTCAATAAAAACATGAAAATTATGCGATAGAGTTATGCCCAACCCTCATTTATTTAAATAACAGAACGTGTATATCTTACTAATAATGAAAACATTGACATGCAGTGATGCAGGGTTTGATTGTGCTGCGGTTATCAAAGGAGAAACTGAGGATGAAATCATGAGCAAGGCTGGCGAACATGCAATGAAAGAACATAAAAGATTAGAACGCTTATTCGCAGCTCCTAATTTTTTTGTAAAAACTCCGATAAATCCAATAATAGAACCAATTCGTATTTAAGATAATTGAGACCTTGTTTGTCAAAATACAGAACTAACTAACATTAGTATGTATTTAATACATTGTTATTCATACTATGGAAAGCGAAAGGATAATCACCATTGGGATATTAGTGGGACTATTTGGAGGGCTTGTTGGTGGGCCCATTGCTAGTCTAGTGTATTATTATGCGTCACCAGTGAAGAGGCTTTGGTTGTTTCAAATCTATCTTTAGGATAGATCCAGTACCTATAAGAGGATTTGATAAGGTACGTGGTATCGTGTTACTGTCTGTATTACTGTACCAAATACTCGTTTACTACAATTGTAAGATGCAAAAGGATAGTCCTAGAAGAGCAATCAAGTATATGATAGGATGTTAACCTATTCGAGTTGTCTATTATTAGACTAAATTATTGAGATGAATTATGACCGAGGCTCAAGTAGTTATACTCCAATTCGAATCATACTCTTGTGATTTTCAGTATACCCTCATTCACAACCCAAAGTAGGATATTTCTAATAACAACAAAAAGGCAACTTGTAGGTGTATCGTCTAACTTGGAGAGGTATCTTTGGATGACTATATCTATTATTGTTCTTGTCTTAGTTTCTAAATCACATATTTTTACTTCGCTAATTATATCTTAACTTGTTCAGTCCACCTGGCCTCTACCAATACAGAGGGCAGGAGCTGTTGAAAGAGACAAAACATCTCTTCTCTTCCCCGACCAAAATCCATCCTCCATAATCACATCGCAATTGGAACTTCTGTGTCCAAGAATGTGCATACCAGTTGTATCAAATATATTCCATCCAAAAAAACAATTACTGTTAGTTGTACCACTCCTACAAGACTTACAGACGTCGATAATGCTCTGCATGATAATAGTATTCTAGCCAAGCAAACTTCAGATGGCGTGTGGCTCCTGAGTGCTAATTTGGTAATAGACAAAGGCGCTATCTTCCACATTGACTCTACAGACGCCAAGTGGTTAAAAATAAATTCAAGAGTAGTAGGAGGTTCAATTCCGGCATATTCTATTGCGATTCATGGTAGTCTCAACATCGATTAAAGTAGGATCAGGTTCTAATTACAACAAGGTATTTGGAAATCTCATACTCAATTCCAAGGCTCATGCTATACTAGTAGATAATGGGTCATCCTCAAACACTTTTTATTCAAACAAGATAGTTAGTAACACTAAAGCTGACCTAAAAACTGAACAAGATCCCACCTCAAAGAATAATCTATTTAATAATAACCAGATTACTAGTCCTAGTCACAGTCAGCTTCTCCCTAAATCATCATAAATAAGATGCATACCATAAATCTTGATTAATGATCTTGGAATTGATTTACTCAGTAACTATCATTCCTCCTCTGTCCTGAGAACACACATAGGAATTTGTTTGTATATTGGTTCTACTTGAGACAGGCTGACAACTCATAACCATGCTTCTTTAAGACAAAGCCATCAAATTGGAAAGAACCTTGTAAGAAATCAGACAAGATAGCCGTATTATGGGATGAGAATACATGCTAACAACAAGAAACGAAAGTATTAATTTGTTATAGCTTGCTTATGATAAGCGAAGACAGCCCAGATATAATTATCAAGATCCTTGAGACAGCACTTGCCATCAACGGAGCCACCACAAAGTTAATGAACAAATTACAAATAAACGAATTCCCCAACAATTTGAAAACATACTTATCAATTTTAGAGAATCATGGATTGATATTATATTGATATTATATCAGAAGGGAGACGGAATTTACAGAACAACATACAAAGGACAACAATTCTTAAGAACGTACAATTATGCTATTAATCTACTTAACAATTCTGAGAAGGGAATCAAAAACGCGTTTGACATACCACATTAGGTAACATTCACACAAAGATTAAGACTTACTTTAGCCATTATTCTTCTGGTTAACTGGCTAGTATCCTACCTATCTAGCTATGGTTTTGCCTCATATACTATGTTAAATGGCGTATGAGCGGAACGCTTAAAATGCTTAAACCCGCCAGCCTTGACTACTTTTGATATACCTGCTTCTCCTGCCTGTGCTCCTAGAGCAGGCCCATTTTGACTCAATGACACAGGTATACAGACCATGGCTGAAGCAGCATACATCATACGACCCAGAGGATTTAGATTATCTTCGAGTTTATCATTTGCAAATGGCTCGACTATCATTACAGTTCCATCAGGTTTGGTGAGTGTGGATAGCGCATGAGCAGCCGCTCCTTGCGGGTCTTCCATATCATGTAAGCAATCAAAAAACGTTATCAAATCATATCCTCCTTCTTTTCTTTCTGCCTCTTCTTCTTGCTGAGGTGATGGAAAATTAGTAGAAGATGCTACTTCAAATTGTATCCTATCTTCACCTAGACCTTCTTCTTTTGCCTTCTTTCGTGCATATTCTATAGATGGAGTATGGTTATCAAATCCATAAAATTTAGAATTAGGATAAGCCTTTGCCATAAGTATAGTAGAGATCCCATGACCACATCCAATATCAGCAACCTTTAGACCTCCAGAATTTTGTTGCTTAAGTCTCTGTTCAACTTTGCCATTATCAAGAGCAGGAATCCATGAACTGACTAGATTAGCAGTGTATAATGGTTTGAAGAATCTTTCCGTTCCTTGGTAAAGGTCTTTATCATGATCTCCCCATGCGATACCTTTACCTGTCTTGAATACATCTAAGAACTTTGCTTCATCTCTACAAAGAGACATCATAACTTGAAAGCCTCCTACAACATATGTCGGACTATCTTCATTAACCAATGCTTGTGCGTGTTCTAGTGGAAGAATATATTTCCGGGATGATGCGTCATAAGTTAGATATCCACCTGCAGCTTGATTAGCAAGCCACTCCCTTATGTAGCGTTCTGAAGTTCCAGTGAAGTTAGCAAGTTCTTCTGAACTGATTGGTTTTCCAAAATCAGACATAGCTTTGTACAATCCAAGCTTGTCTCCTATGTATGCTAAAATAAGACTTGCAGCTCCTCCAAAATCAGATAGTACCTTTCCCATGAACTGCTGAACCTTTTCACTATCCATCGTTGCTGTTGATGATGATGTTGTTGTCATAGCTATGAACATGTGATAGCCTATTTTCATCTATATAAGCATGTACTATTTTTTCGCGTACTCTCTCATGCCTGTGAAGTTTACCGCGACAAATGGCTCGTGTGCGGCTATTAGAAACTATAATGAGTACAAACGAATGAACCTTCACATATACGATTTGGGACGCAATAAATTCAAAACAATCTCTTTTAAACCACCAGGGATTATTAAAAAAAGAGTCAGATACTTTCTCGACTGCAACCTATAACTAAAGGTAGGTTGTGTTAGAATTGAATACTAGCTAAAGCGACTTTGTATCAATGAAAAACTTCCATCGAAGATCGCTTTAGATTATGTACTTAAAAGCCTCATCTGGGGCATACAATACCTACGCATGGCCTAAAAATGAATTTGCCTAGATTAGATTACTACAATATTCACAGGATAATAGTTTGACAATTAACCAAACAAATTACAGACTGCAACCAATTAATGAGGCGGTGTATAGTAAGTCTAAGGCCACGTGTGAGCTCGCAGCTGCTGCACACATGGCCTGGTCTGGATTAACGCCTTGCGAGCATAATACAACAAACTACAATATAGAAACGCATGAACCCGCAAAGTCAGTCATTATTTGCCATTATTATCATAGATTCATTCTATTTTAACAAGCCAACTTGCTTGTAGAAACAAGGCTTTATTGATCTGTCTTTTATCTTGCAGGCTGTAAAATGCCACGCTGATTCCAAGGCCAAGAATACTGCCGCAAATCCAACACCCACGTATACTATGTTTTCAAACATATCTGGTTCTATAGTATTTAAAGAATATAAAGTTGCTGGACGAAATACTGAACAAATGACAACTGGATATGGTCAGTCATTTGTGCTATTATAAATATAATCTGTAACGGAGTATTATTTCTATTCATTTATAAAATAGGTTAGGTGGTGTCATACCTTGATTATTCTATCGTTGGTTATTCTATGGAGAAGATGCGATTGCATTAATATTCTTGTGGTTTATGTTTGGGCTTTAGAGAAATCCCATGCAGAAAAATATGCTGGTGCAAGTTCAACCACTATCTCAGTTCCACTTCGGGTATTTCCCATTATATTCTTGGCCCACGGGTGCTCCAATGTTCCAAGGTACTTCATGTTTATCTTTTCCATTATTCTTATATTCTTTGGTACCTCTTCCTATACACTTGCTACCGCTTTTCCCTTGACTTCCTTGTATGGAAAATTCTCGTCATCAATAGAAAAGTAAGTCTTGTCTAGGTTTCTTTGCATATTTTGGACTTTGAACTCTTGCTTGTTCCTATGTATATTTTTCCAGAATCTTTTTCATAGAAAAACCAGACTGGCTGGATGTTCGGACATCCTCGCTCATCAACGGTGGCTAATTGAATGTTTAGCTTACTGTTTTCAAGAAATTGGTTGACTTCGGCTTCGGTTACAGCTTCACGTATCCCCGGAAAGGCTTGTTACGATTCTCATAGATTCATCTTTGGTTCATGGTAAGCATTCTTATTATCAATACCAATTAGTTTCTTAAACAACTCTTAATTCCACATCAGACATGTTTTTTGTAATTGACGCTGACGTTACCTTAGACTCCCAAAACGGAACAATCTTTTCTTAATTGATCTCATGTTAGAGGATATCCATTATTTCTTATATAAAATCTAGGAGTACTGTATAATTCTTTGAATAACTTCTACGCAAACAAAGTGTTAGTAGACAGACAATTGCAGCGTAATTTTTTAATTGCATGTATGACGGTAGATATCATTAATCTCATGCCAATTTTTAGAGTATTTCGAATGGGCAAGGAGCAGATACGTAAATGAGTGATGAGGTTCAGAAGCAATCTACCCAAGGTATCACATTTAGGATACCTTCAAGTTCCATTACTGAGCTGCGCGAAGAATCAAAAAAGAAACAATCCAGATCATAAAAGATCATCTGGATTGGCATGTATATGCTTCTCAAGCCGGATTTTTATATTCCAAGGCCTACTATGAGCTTGGTTCTCAGCAGACTTACAGAGGAGGAAATCTCCGAACTTGCTATCATTATGGCTAAGAGAGTTATAGACATAGGATTCTTATTAAGAGGACAATTCACTCTCTCATCTTTTTTAAATATTCTAGAGAATTGGTCATGAATCTCTTCTTTTGCTTATAAACATGAAGTCGCTAACGAAGTTCACAATTTTATTATTCAACACGATATGAGGAGTAACTATTCGTTTTTTGTAAAAGAGATCTTTCAGCACATATTGCAAGAAATCTTTGAAATTAAATTAGATTTTACCATAACAGATAACACAGTCGTATTTAGGTTTAGTAGATCTGAAAGTTAGACGTCGCACACGAGTTAGTATTAGTTTATTCTCTCCTCCAATTCTAACCTCTCTTTAGTCCCATCATCAGTCCCGGCACAAATCCCAGTCCAGCAGCCACTGGTAGTCCTGATATTGCAACGACAGATGGATGTGCTGCAAACTGTGCGGATGTACTGTTAAGTGCATGAAACGTCTGTTCATATGCATTGGTCAATGTGTGTCTTGTAACATTCTCCATTGCAACCCATTTTACATTTAACAAGCCCTTATACGATAAATACGCAAGCGCAGTCACCCAATAATTATGGCAGCTAT
>JAICVW010000551.1 GCA_025935105.1 Nitrososphaeraceae archaeon | reverse complement strand
TTTCTAATTGGGGTATGTTTAGACCTTGATGCCAGTCCCATATTAAAGCCTAGTTCTAATTCTGCGGTTGCAGGGAAGTATAACACCTAGCTAAAGCAGTTCATAATACAGATTGATTGATTTCCCTGGCTAGGTCAAGTTAATATGTTAGATTAGATTGAATGGATTGATATGAATACATATTGGTATGGGTCATAAGAGTCAAGTTTATAAGAATGACGTTTACTTGTACGTAAAAATCTATTCTGTTTCAAACTACTAATATTAGAAAGCCGGAAATCATGAAAGGCTAACAACATATCTACGTAGGATTTCAACTCAGTTGTACAATGAAGATGCTAAAGCTCTTGAAATGACAAGATTTACCTTTATATATTATAGTCTACGGGTAAGATTTGTGGAATGGCATGCGATTAATTACAAGCCTCCGAGCTGGTTTCGGTCATTACAAATAGGAATTGGTTTACTAGCCATCGTATTATCATTATTGGTAGTTATTCTTGGATATCCTACTCTATCTCTATATATAATAAACATATTTGTTTCAATCACCTTGCTCACCATAGGCATTGAAAGGATTACCTCTGCTCTCCTGCTACCAGCTATAGCAAGACAGTCGATTGGTATCACGAAAACTGGTCGTTTTACATATATTGGAATGGGAACGATAGCAACAACGTTTGCAATTATTGCTCTAAGTTCTCCCCAATTTGCATCCATAAAGAATTTCACATTATTGTCTCTTTCTATAAGTGTGATCTTTAACGGTTTCGGTAAGATTATACAAGGTGTATTAGATAGACGCTGCAGAGTATCGATAAGGGTATTCCTCATATCCTTGGGCATTCTTAGCTTAGGTACATCTATTCTTGTTGGACACGCAGAACAATTTGGCACGATTTTTCTTACTCGAATTCTATCCCTAGTTCTCATTCTCTATGGACTTCAAATGATTTTTTTTGGGATCAGTGGAAAACCAGTATTTCAAAGAATGCTAAGAAGATAGTTTGAAGCTATTGAAGTTGTGAATGAGTACAACTCACATAGACCCATCATCATTTGTGAATTATGCCTCTTTGGTTGGTTGTATTTCTTATCCTTAAATTTCCTATCCTGAAATTATTAACCAACAGTAGTAATGCTATGGCAAATTTACTGATCGAAAGATAAGGTGGATGAGAGAATCTAAAGGCAATTCTTACTACTACGATATTGCACTTACAAAATAGAACCGCCAGTCGTGACAATCGATTGGATATCTCTAGCTTACAGTTCAATAATCCTGGGTTGTGCCAACTCAGAAAGAAATAGGTGCATGAATAAATCTAAATTTAAGTATTATAGCTGATCTGCTTGTCATCCACAAAACATGATTGGTGATTCCCTCATATACTACATTTAGTTATAGTTACATACTGGGTCAACCGATTAAGTACGTTATATTTGTGACATGCTGTTGTTATGTTCTAGATAAGTACGCAGTACCCATCCTGTAGCCTCCTTAGACCTGACTTGTACAGTGAATGTGTTCCTGAGGAAGAGGCCTTTAGATGATATCGTTGCATGTATAATATTTCTTGTAATGGTCAAGTATGTTATCCCCCTACCTGCCTGTTTGCATCTGTGTTTGAATGTTAGCAGTGGTCTTTAACTTTGAATTCCATCTTTTAACCCAATCTCCTAATGATCTTAAAACAATCTCAAGTTCCTTTGCACGATATGTAAGACTATATTCTACTTTCGGAGGAATTTCTGGATAAATTTTCTTTACTATAAGACCTTCACGCTCAAGTTCTAATAGTCGCTCAGCTAATACAGTGCTACTAATTCCAGTTAATGTACGCTTTAGTTCGTTAAATCGAATACTCTCTTGGGAATTCAGGCTTTTCAATATTAATAAAGACCATCTTTTACCCAATACCTTCCAAGTACCGATTACACCTTTGCAGTCACACTCACCGTTTTGACTATTGTTACTGTCACCTTCATAAATACGTCCATTAATGGTTGATTCCATGAATATTCATGATGTATACAACAGTAGAATTATTAAATATGGTAGTCATTCCTTACTAAGTTAGTAAGTAAGATACCACCTAGTTAGTCTAAAACTACCTAGAATAACCAATATAAACCTTGAAATGAAGTACCGTAAATTTAAGTTTGGATTGGATGAGTTTCTACTATCATATGACCTGACTAATAGAGATGCAGTTAGAATCAGATTCTCTAGTTGTTTATTTCCGCTAATAGAAAACTGTTTAATTATGTTGATGTACAATTGTCTGTGGTGACCACAAGAACGGTAAACAGTCTAGCCGGACCACTTATTGATCAGACAAGTGCTGGCAAAGATACTATCAAGAAGAATGACTCCAGAACATTGGGTATGTTATAGTTGCCACTTAACATTTGAAACCAATTAAATTGCCGACCTGCATACTATTATACTACCTAACGTTAATTCGCTAACTCACATCTCTAAATAGATATTTGATTATATACTTTAGGGATGAAATAGTATATGTGTAGACATTTACTTAGGCATTACTTCTTCTCTACTCCCCTAATTTTCACAATCTACTGAAGTGCAGATTCTATACTTTGAAGAATTTCTAGAAAGTATTCGAATGAGCACAAGCACTAATCTATGGAAGTTAGCCTGATATAAAATTGAATCAAGAACTCACATCCTATTATTAGGTTGCACGCGTCGGTAAAATATCCTTCAAACCTTGGGATGCGCAAACAGACCCTCTATTACAATTTCTTTCAAAGGTTTTCTATCATTTGGATATTCTCTTTCCTGAAGTTGGGGCGGCAGCTGATCTTTTGGTCCTCTCTTTCCTATTGCAATCATTGCCATCACATCAAAATTATCTGGAATCTCTAGATCTTTT
>JAICVW010000389.1 GCA_025935105.1 Nitrososphaeraceae archaeon | reverse complement strand
GGTCATGATAGAGCTAGCGAACACAAAACTAATACAACCGCTACCTCGAATTCATTAATTACTACGTCTAACCGAAGCAACACGCAAACTGGCAAGAGATCTCTTTATGGCAGGTTGTTGGTCATTGCCATTTTAGGTATATTGGTTTTGGGAGCGGTACTGGTGCTTGTAGGCTACCAAAATGCGATATACCCACTCGATAAATCTATGGGTTATTTGTCGAGGGCCGAATCTTCACAGACTCCTGCAATGATGGCTGGTTATTTAGAACCAGCAAAACTCCTTCTACCTTCCCAGGGAAACCCCGTATGGTCTTTTCCTAATCCTAGGACAGATTTCAGGCTAATTCAGAATGATCTGGAAGCAATGATACAGCGGACAAACGCTCTTTCCTCAGTTCAACCTAATAGTGCAGCATATAACACTGGCTTGGAGGACCTGCATGATTCTATCAAAATAATTGAATTAAACCTTGAAGAAGCAACTCCATTTGTGTATGTAAGTTATACAAACGTGCTACTGGGCATAGTGTGGGTAATTATCATAATTTTGTTGTTTGCTGCTTTGCGGAGAGGGAAAGATAGACGTAGATTAGAGTATGAGGATATTTGAAATTTAGATTTTCGTTAAACGATCTAGTTGTTCGGTCATAACTATGGAATTGAATCGCTCTATTGCTCCCTTTGGGAGCTGGAAGATTCTTATTCTCAAATAAGAAGAGTGTGGTCAGCTACCCTAGTACTTACTTCATTCTTTATCTCTGTAATACTTATCATCATCCCAGAGTAAATCACATTGATTGCATTATGAACGCTTCGGTATGAGGTCGAAATCTGTTTACACATTGTGTAGGTACTTGTTACGTCGAGCTTTAAATAAAAATTATCGAGCTGTTCTTCATGTTGGCAGAAGAGCAAATCATCCAAAGAATAAGCTCTGCTGGTCCTACAGGACTAAGAAAAACAGAATTAAGAAAGGAATTTCCTCAGCCTGATACGGATGCGCTCTTGGAGAAACTGTCAAAGGATGGCCAAGTGTTTGTGGACAAAAAGGGCACAGCACATTATTGTTGGGTTAAGGAGTCCTACGTGCAATATCTGCTTAACGCTGATCCAAAGTTCAGGTTAACATATGAGGCGATCCATTCCCTGGAAGAAACGGTACGGAGCAATGGTGATCGACTGCTGTTAACACTTGATGAAATTAGCTCAAAGCCGTATCAAGCCGTTTGCGAGAACGCTTTTCAGGAAAAAGATTTAGAGGTTAGAAATACCAATCAGGATTCCCCATCCACGACAGCAATGAGCCTAGACTCTTTTAAATTCGATTTCGACGACGCCATTTCGAGGCTATCAAGCTCAATTGGCTGGGTGGACTTTGGCAAAATCAGGAGCAACCTGGGCAAGAATTATGGTTTAGAAGTAGATGAATTCTATGATTTTGCAGAACAGCTACTGACCAAGTATCCTGATAAGTATGAATTATCATCTGGGGGAAATGAAGGGTTGACAGTCAGAGGTCTGCTACATGGATTCGTAAGGTGTATTTGATTTATGTACCCTTATCGACTTTCGCTTAACCCGTATCCTAGTAGCCCCACACCAACTTCCGATGATACAAAGGTGTTGGGTGGAAGTAAGCATAGGAACGGCAGGACTGCTATCCTTTCTTGCATCGATGACCTATCCTCGAAGCTGTCTGAGAATCCGTCACAAAAAGACTTTCGCCTAGTCACGGTAATTCAGGACGTAGGCTCGGGGAAGACGCATCTTGCATTCCACGTGAGAGGACTTGAACAACTGTCATCTAAAGCTGCTATATCATACGTTGATCTTGCGCAGATAGCCCCCCGTTCGATTGAATCTATCTCCAGTTCTGTATTAAGAGGATTTTCAGATACTCACTTTAGCGAATTTAAAAAAGAAATAATTCTTTATCTTAAAAGCAAGATTAGCAAGAACCCAAAGAAAGTCAAAAAAATCTTTGGTTATGGACTTCTTGATTCCCTCACTGGCAAGAAAATTGAAGAAAGGGTAACGAAATGCTTAGCTGACCCTACTTTCATACCGAATCCTAGTGCCTTGGAAGATGTTTTAGGGGATGATTTTTCGCCCTCAGAAGTCCAAGTATTAAGACAGATTGTAGAAAGCCGCCTCAAGGAAGCATTTGGCAAGTACAAATCCTTGGAAGAGGTAATAGATTATTTCTCTACCTTGGCAAAGTTGACCCACAAGTTCCTCAAAAAATTAACTCTCATAGAAATAGATGAATTCGATTCAGATCAAGAAGCAATATCTTTTGTAAAAGCTATAATCAATGCCCACCTGCCTTCTACGATTCTCATGCTAATCCTGACCCCCTATTCCTATGAGCAGATAAGGAGTGCTAGTAACTCAGTCTTTGATAGGCTTGAAAAGGCAAACTATAAAATCGACCTCGCCGGCTCCAACACTCCCGAAGAAATTCTCGATATTGTATCGGAATATATCAAGTATTACGATAACGGTAACTGCTTCAACACCACGGAAGAAAATGAGCTGGCTGCCAGAGTAAGGGTAATTTATGATGAATTTCAGGATTTTAGAAACGTTCGATCTATGATAAACATCTTATATCACGCTACGGAGAATGCCTCATCTCGTAATCTCTTTGCTATTGATGAGCAAGCTTTGGAAGACACTATCAAAGGGATTTACCCTGGTTTGAGAATAAGAGGAAGCATAATGTCAGTACCAGTTTCAGAGTTTATCAGGCTTCAGAAGAACTATGATGATCTACAAACCTTAGAATCGGATGTCAAAGCAGCTGTAAAGGATCTTGTTAACCATGCCTCAATGACCGGTAAAGTGGTTACTCTCGAAAATGAATCGAACTCTAACGGGCTAGATATTGTTTACAATGACTCATATGGAATGAAAGTCGCTGTTTCGGTAGTTCTGAATAGAGGAAAGGCAAGCGGCCCCCCAATAACGTCAAAAGCTAGTAGTTCTAGTGATGTGGATAAACGTGTAATACTGACAGATTCTGATCTTATCGCACAAAAGAACTCTGTGAGGAAATCCGCTATTGGCGCTTCTCTAAAAACGTCAGAGACTGTCGTTAATATTGATCGATCGAGAATGGCTGATCTACTTTATTTTAGCAACAAGTACAAGAACAATCAAATCAAAGACGAAGATTTGGAACGAGCTTTGGCACTTGCAAAATCCATAAGGATATGCTGACTGTACATTCCACTCTTGACCAGCGTTACGCCTGTACAAACTCTTTTAAGAGGGTGTTGTGATTGCTGCGATGTGGACGGCGACGGAGAATTGGGTAAAGGGATATCTGATCCTGATCACATAGGTTCGTCTCAAGTGCTTCGCTGCAATATCTGCGGTGGAGATGCCGACTTTATCGTCCAGCTTGAACTAATAAAGGAGCAGAGTAACTATAACGTGATGGAATCAGTAAATCAAATGCCGTTCTATTTATGCCGAACTCATGAATATCTCTATAAAAAGATGCAATACAATATAGAGCTCAAAGATTACTTCTCTGAAACGATTAGTGGCTACAAATAAATAAAATTTTGCGATATATCTTTCGTACTTGGTAACCGAAAAAAGAAATTTCAAAACCATTGAGGAGTTTATTTTAAATCTTCACAAACAGGGGGTTGGTTTGACCGAGTTCAATGGTACCAAAATCCCAACAATCTATATTGATGCACCAAAATACGACGGCGTGATAAGGAGTGTCTATGGGAAGAAGGTGGCAGTAGATACATTGCTTAACATATTTCACGATGAGCGTGATGTGTTCGTAGATGTCCAAATGACATTTCTTGATTTAAATGTTCAAATGAACTTTCT
>JAICVW010000426.1 GCA_025935105.1 Nitrososphaeraceae archaeon | reverse complement strand
CCAAATAGCTCATATGCGACCGTGGCTCCAATTATACTGAATACACCCAGACCTATAGCATCAAATTTTAAAAATAAACCCCAGTGTCTTCTTAGCGACGGATAGAGAAGGAATATGACAATACCACTAGAGACCGTTACTATGACATAGGACGGGTTCGTGACAGCAGAAGGTGGATATATCCCAAAGATCGAGTCTCTGATTACTCCACCTGCTACTCCTGTTATTGTGGAAAGAATGATTACTCCAGCTAAATCCGTTTTATGTTCAATAGCTTTAAAAGCACCGGTTACAGCGAATGCCATAGTACCGAACAAATCCATTACCTGAATAAAAAGTGGAGACAGATGTGATAAAACATCAAGCAATTATATTCCTACAATCAACTACTATTAAACAAGGTTGCTACAATTAAAGCAGCGACTCAATTCAGTATCTGATGATCTTATAGTATATTGTTTGTACTCATATGTATTTCCTATGTTTCATTGATTGCTAGCGAGAGCTGATCTCTCCAGTATTGTGATTATCGGTTGCAAATCTAAAGGAGTCTATCATGTGAACCGCGGTTGGCAGCCTCTCGAAGAATTTCTCCTCTTCGCAAATGAAAACCAGTCTATACAACTTTGGACTTCTAATTGTGGATATAAGCATGTGTCTGACCCATCTATTATGGATTGTTCCATCATAGATAACCTTGTATGCTGTTTGGCCAGCCCAATCAAAATTACTAATAAATTCAACTAAATGAAAATTCTGGACGGCACGCTTTAATGGCATAAGATCTAGGTTTGGGAGGTCATTTATTGTTATGTTCTTTTTGTTCTGTTCGATTTCTACTGATAGAGCATTTATAGAATCTAATGGTGGGTTTTTAAATACTATCGCAATCTTTTCACTTGGAGTATTGTGCTTGTTGATAATGATCCAATCGGATGGAATCTCCATCTTGAAGGCTTCATGTGCGTACATTAAAAATTCTATATTCGACACGGACATTTTACTTGGGTCTGGAAGATTAATCTTAGAGTTGAAATTTTGAATTAGGCGCAATTTTTTCTTCTCGGCATTCACGAGAATTTGAACACTCCTAGGATCTATTATGTTAGGAAATGTAATCTTATGTTCACCATGATGTAAAAAGACCAGATCTCCTACTAACTTATGTTCATAATAGCCAGAGCCATAATTCGGAGTAAAATACCTGCCCGTTGAAAAGCCAGCATAACTACCATGCCCGATGCGATGTTCATGCACTATAATTACATCATCTAGTTCTGAAAGTGGGATTTTTATCGTGCTTTTTTCTTCTCTCAATATTATGTTTCGGGTTGTAATTTGCTGAATTTGGACGACTATTCTTATGTGTTTTGTGTGGAGGTCATACCAGACATTTTCTGTAATTTCATTCATCCATAAGACTACGTCGCTTTGTCCTTCCCTTTTTCCCCTCTCTCCTTGTGGCATTTATTCAATCTCAAGAGATAAGCCTTTTAACTAACCTTTTATCTAAGGCTAAGTTAGCAAAGCCAATTCTCAGCATTTACCTCCTAGATTTCACAAAGGCAGGCAGCTTGTAAAGGTTGTCATTTCCTGGGTAACCTCAGAGCTAAATGTGCTCAGTTTGCCCTAAAAGTATATAGATGTGTCTTTTCAATTTATTGCAATGTATCAGCCTGCTCCTTTACTAAATCAAGATCAATAACTGTTCCGAACGAACGAACCCTGCTTCTATTAGGTGGCTCTGACAAGCATTCATTTGTAAGTGATACTAGACAAGGTTATTTTTTCCCCACCCAAATCCAAATGGGTCCATAAGTCAATTTGAAGGAGCATTTTTATATTTAAATTTTAGACTCTACTTCTCTTATAAAGAGAAATGTCAGATAGTTAGATATGAAAGAACCAGAAATTTCGATGTAAATCAAGAAAAACTTTTACATTAAATTAGTAGGAATGAGTATCCGCTTCACAAACATAATACATGTCTTACAACTATTAATGGAGACTGAGGAATCTTGTGCTACATCGATTCGACTGTTCAATTATCCAATAATTATTAAGAATGTAATAACTTCCCAAAATTACTCAATATGGAGCACTTGTAGAAGACCAAGTGATATATCGAATATTTGTAGATTGGTCCAAGACAATTTTCCAATTATCGGCAAGACATTCACTGAAAATGAAGATAGTTTTGAAGAATACGTTACAAGAGAGATCATAGCCCTTTATTACCTATTTTTTATATTGGATGAACTAGAGAATACAGTAGTTAGTCCAGTTCAGCAAGTGCCAGGCTTGCGATAAGGATACAATGGGGCAAAAGCGATGAAACTTAGATTTTCCAATTAACCAGAAACGATGGACATTTTTTTGGACATAGTAGAAATAAATGTTCAGCTCTGTCACTATCAGGCCAACGCTTTTATGATGTTACTGAAGATGTCACTTTTCAATATTTTGCGCTCTTTACGTCGTCTCTTGTATAAATACAGGTGTACTAGTTATTCCTCTATGCGAAATATTGAAACAAGTCTCAACCAAATTTCTAATCTATGATGCGTCAAAATGTGACCATGATTAACAAACGCACTGACGTTACCAGTGTGATAGAATACGTTAGTACGGGTTTCACCTGCGTACCACATCGATCATAATATTGTAGAATTCTATTTAACATGAGATTCTGAAACTATATTCCATTTCAGTCAACTTCATATTTCTTCAATCATATGAACCAATTCTTTTTCTTCCGCGGTATCATGCCTTGTACCTGAGAGTTGAAGAGAGGCCTTGTACAGATATGTTCCACAGATGATTTGCGACCTCTAATTCAACATCTCTCGCCAGATCTATTAAATTAGGTTTTAGCTAGTACAGGAATCATGAGAAAAAGAATAGAGTAACACAAGAATCTGCGTTTCAACTAATACTGCGGTCAAAACCTATGGTACATCTTACTAATAACTAATCGTTTAATATTGCTGTATCATTGAAAATAACTTGTCTCCACAATGGGTCGGATCCTGTAAAATCATTACATGGATATTACATTGTTTGTATATCATCATTAATTTGTTTACAAATTCGCCTGTGTATGACTAACTACAGGTTCGCTTAAGTTTCCTGAATTGCCTTGGAAGATGGCGTTGTTAGGTCAATCATATCATTCTCTCCATCTGAGTTGACAACTATATCTTTAGTAATAACTTTCATAATTTATCTTGTTTAGTTAACCAGTTTAACAAGTTTTGGATATGCCAACTGACCACTAATGCCGGTGGCTATGCTGGCAGTTGGCCCCCATGCCGTATTGCAAGAAATGATAATGACGCAAGCCAAATATGGTGAACACAATCTTGTTGCCTATTCTAATCCCAGAGAGTTACCTGAAATCAATCCAAGATATTGTAAAACTAACCCTGAAAACAAAAACAAACTTGCTCTATTTCTATTTACATAACAGCATGTTATGAAAGGAAGCTCAGAGGTATTTGAAAAGGTCAATAATCGAGAGAGAATATTTAGACAGTTAGGTCGGTGAGTGAGTGACTACAACTCTTATTCGAAAGTCGTGGAATGTCAATGTTTGTAGAAGCTACAAAAAATGGTGCCAAAAAATTAAAAGCTATTT
>JAICVW010000665.1 GCA_025935105.1 Nitrososphaeraceae archaeon | reverse complement strand
TGCCCTTAATCTTGGATGTTTGATTCCTCTAGTTAAGACCGGAGCAATTACAAAAGGAGATGCAACAATAATTGATACAAGAGCGGTAAATAAAAGGGATTCTAAAGAAGAATTATAATGTTCAGCCAATTGGTAAGACTGTAGTTAACATAATTGATATAATAGATATACATTGTATTTTATTCAGGCCCTCTTAAGGCGCGCCCAGTGTCCGTCACGGCCACGCGCTACCGATGCTTTGACGCGATGCTTGCCACATAACTCATGGCCTATGGCCTTGAGGGAGCACTAGGCTGGGCTAGTTATCGAATTTTAGTATGGTTAAACCCAGATATAGCTGCTGATTAGAGATATTAGAAATAAAGTTCAATTCACGCTTAATCAAATGACGGCATAGTGATTCTTATTGCTCCTTTCTCTACCTCTGACTCTACTAGTCAGCTACATCAAAAGGTACTATCACTAAAACTGCGAACAGAAATTTCAGCAGCAGTACTATTATGATTATTGCTATTATGAATATAATTATTGTCCAAAGTGTGTTTTTAGAACACCATCTTAGTTCGTCGTTTGCCTGTCTAAATGTCAGTATGGCATTTCTGCCCTCTAGATCAACTATGGTATAAGCTTGCCCAGACGAAACTGCATTGGTGAACTGAATGAGGTTAGTGAAAATGCCTTCATTTTTTAATATTTCCAGCTGTTTATCTGCTATAAAATCTGAACCTAATGCGCCTATAATGCCACTTTGTCTTTTCCAAGGATCCTAGAAGATGCGACGGCAACGTTTGCACCTTTTCCTCCTGGAACATCAACTATCCTTTCAACCTCGACCTCCTCTCCTTCCTTTGGAAATTTATTCACAAATATAGTTTTATCCCAGTTTATGACGCCCGCAACAATATGATTTATCGTCATTCGATGTATGTATGAAGTAAAAAATTTAATAACTCTTTTTGAATTGAGAATATACCTGAAAAACCAATCAAATTAATTTGGTTTGGATCTCAAGCGGCTTGGTTTTGGCAAATATTCTATTTGTGCAGCTACAGCTACGTTTTTGTGAGTTCTAAGTTAAGTAATTGCTCATCTACAATCACAGTCCTGAATATGGTAGATAATCTGCTTATAAAATAATATCAATAATGAAAATGCAGAGCTAAAAACTATGATCTATAATACTGATAGCTTAATTGGATTAGGGTAAGTAAATTCTGATGCTTTTTTAAATTGAGTTTTATCAATTATGAAATGGTTCTGAGCATTTCCACTTCCACTTTCATTTTCCTTTCGAATAGTTTGCTAAATTTGCGTCTGTAATCTGATATGACTTACATGATTAGCCGAGGCATCAAAAATCCCTCTAGCTATAGTATCAATTTTATCATAATCGTAGTTTAACGAAATCCTTCTCGATAGCCCAGTAGCCGAATACACTAGTCTAATACTCTTGTCTTCAATATTAGAATTACAATATACACCGTCTTCTCTGTATGGAAGTGGTTTTGGACTATTTGTCCAACCCCTTGTTCATGTGCCTTCGTGATTTGATTAGCACTGTCACACGTGTATGTCTTCCTCCCAATTCAATTATTGGTCTAGGATTTGTCGTTAGCTGTTCGTGATTTTTAATCCTAGCAAAGCAATGGTCAAGTTGTATTTCTAGTGTTTAATGCTAGTGCAACGTCCATTAACTATGCAAACTAGACTACACGAACGATCATGATAATGATTAAGAGATTATAATATCCAATAGAAATTATAACTACAGTTTGAGTAAGTGTAGGAATGGCTTAAGTTAGCATTCAGCCATACCCCAGAACACTATTTGTTAAAACTGTCCTCATTGAGGTCTAGTTATTAGACCTTTAACTAAATGAGTTCAACCGTATTCTTGCTAAATCCTGGATAATGAAAGATACAGAGAAAGCAGAGATATTTCGTAAAGTTGAACCCTACTGACTTTTCTAAATAGTAGTAAACTTTGGAAAAAGGGATCGACGAATCACCGGCTCTCTTGTAATTCCCAATTAGATATGCTAGTTCAAAAGCGCCTCTTTCTGCTCAAGC
>JAICVW010000257.1 GCA_025935105.1 Nitrososphaeraceae archaeon | reverse complement strand
GTCTATTGTTTTTCCAAATGATACACTGAAATCATGGTATAGATTTTTCGGGTTTGGTTTATTCTGATAAACTGCAAATATCAAGTCATTACTATTTTTAACTGGTGTTCGAAGTTCTGTTATATGTTTCCCAGTTTGTTTGTCTTGATAGGATACCCTTCTAGTGTTTTGTGTTCTTCTTCGTTGCTATTCTATTATCTTGCATCCTTTAACCTAGATACGTGGGATATGCATATATAAATTTTGTATTTATGTAGTGGTATAGGCATTCAATATGAACATTGAATATGTTATATGTAGAAATGCTGGGCAAATCTCCTCGATAGTGAGGCAATGGTGGCATCAAGCCTATCCATTTCTGTGTACTTCTTTTGGTATTCATTTGGGCTAATTGATTGCAGTTTTGTAATTTCTAGATTTTAGCTTTGATTCCATCATATTTAATGAAATATACTTTTGAAATTAATTAGTCTCTATTTGGCAGTTTATGTACTAGAATTATAACTAAGTAATTGAAACTTCTCTTTAGGTAGTAGCATTGTACTAACTATTACTCTTAAATATGGTAACCACTAAAAGTAATCTAGGTGAAACAGAACCAAAAAAGACAAAAACTTAAGTGCGGCTTCGCAGGAACCTAAATTATTTACTGAAGAACGACAGGAATTCTATCGTAATAAACTATTGCTATTGAAGGATTTTAATGAAACATTTGAATTCGTGAAGTTTGCAGTTGAAGCAAGATTTAATATGCATAGAGCTGGGATAAGCTTGGTACTACAAGGCCTGCCAACTACCCTTGGGGCATACCATGTCCTTGGCTCTAACTTGATAATCATTAACAGGCGAATCTTAGCTATGATAAAGGCACGGAAATTGCTTGAATACAATTCATATTTATTTACTGTGCTTGGTCACGAATATTTGCACAGTTTTGGTATTGTGAGTGAATTAGAGGTCAGAAGAATGATCTTCTCTTTATGCCTGTCAATGTTTGGAGAAGATCACATTGCATCCATAATGGCTAGATATGGACCTTGGTATGTATTTCCAGACTTAAATCTAGATTATAAATATGAGCCTGAACAAACCTATGAAACCATAAGAGATTTTGATAAAACTACCCAATCATACATTTATTGAATGACCTCCGGATGTATCACGAGAGAAGCTATCAAAAATAAGATCTGAGCTATCTGAGAACCATTTAGGATGGAAAGCGAAAGAAATTATGAACATAATCCATAGAAAACAGGTGTAAAATACCATGAGGTACTTATCTATAGGTTATTACATAAACGGGGCTTTAGTCCAAAGGTTCCAAGAAAAAGATTCATAAATATTGCATCGAATGAAGAAAAGAAGCAGTTCCAAAAAAGACCACGAAAATAATATCACATGTACCTGACGGTTTTACGGTTGCAGTAGAAGATAGATGAATCTATATTCATACATGATGCCAGATACGAAGAATGGGGGCATCGCCAGGAAAATGTCTAACAGTATGTTAGAGGCTCACATCAGAGAACACGTATTCTTACTATGGATGGTAAGCAATTATTTAGACAATATAAAACCTCTCAGCACTCTTTCATTTCCTATCTTCAACAACAAAGAAAATTCCACAAACAAATATGATATCTCGAGAGAGCGCCATCACAGCATTGTAGTTCCCAGAAAGTCAAAGCATACTTGAAAAGAAATAGCGATACAATGATTGTAGAGTACCTACAAAAAGGATCAGTTGATTTAAGCGCAGTAAAAGAATGCGGAGAAAATGAAAAGATGATCTGTTAGTATCAAAATGTTATCTTCAGTTTACGAATCTGAAGACAGCTATTACAAATTACTATGGGACAAAACGCTTCAGCTTGAACATTATCAAATATGTTAAGAGAGTCTACGAACTTATGTTAGTACGTGTAGTATCCATCTATCTGTCATACTCTTTGCTATTCTTCTTCTCTTCTTCAAAAGTTCTTAGCATAGTTACATCTCTATTAAAAAATATATCCAGCATCCAATCAGCTAATACCCTAATCTTTTTTTGGATGGTGGGAAGGTTTGCGAGGTAATAATTGCGCCAAATCCATCAAGCTACAAAACCTTGTACTTGTATTCCTAACAGATTACGTACTCCTGTTCGTTTTCCAATACTGGCCATCATCCCCTTTGTCTTGTAATCAAATACTTGTCTTTCATTGATTTTCCCTTCTATTTCTGCTGTAATGTTTTTGGCTACTACTACAGACTGTCTTATGGCATGCTGTGCGGTGGGAGGATAAGGATTACCTGTATTAGGGTCAAATGTATTCCATATAGGAACATGTTCATATCGAGCCGGTATTATGCTAAACCCCTGTAATGTTTCTCTGACCAGAACATAATTCTCTTTACTATATAACGGTTATCAGCTGTCTTTACTATATAACGGTTATCAGCTGTAACTACTAATAAGGGGAGAATACTAGATGTCCTCATTATAATTCGTCGGAAATCCACATTGTCATGTCTTGTAGGAGATCACACATTGCAGTTTATGAAGTGAGCTCAAGTAGGCCAGCTCCCAGGTAATCAACTTTCTTACAACTGCCGAGATTTTACGTGCGGTTAATAATACAAATGTTATTAGTAATATATCGTATTGCAATGTTATTATGAGCAATTATTCAGACTGGACTCTCATAAGTGTCATGTTTGATCATTCATGGAATATGATAAATAATTAGCCTATATTATCTCGACCAAGCCGACAAGCCCATTGACGATATAACAAATAGTACAAGATTGACTTACTCAGAAATTTCCCAGTTCTTAACTTCAATTCTGTCACCATCTTTCTCATATACATAAATCTTGTCATCTTCATCTTTTATTTTTTTTATGGGAGTTGTCACAAAAAGGCAGAGAATTGCTCAATCCACACATACATATCCATATGCTTTGAGTGCCAACTTTAATTTCAAATGGTTTTTGTGTTCTTTTTTAACTATTCTTGCCATATATTGTTTATAATATGATATTCTTATTATCATAGAGGTTTACTAACATCATCTATTGTAATACTATGTACTACAAATGATCTTCTTTGATCTTTCATGTGGACATCCAAAATAAATAATTACAAATAGCATACTTTGGCAATGACTCTTCAGCAACTGGCGAATGCAGGCCAAATTGTTAGAAGCCATAGGGTAAAGAGAGCAGTGCTTACAGCTCTAGCTGATAATGAAATGATGAAGATCCTAGCTTCAGTAATGAATCAGTCAAAGCCAGTTAGCGAAATTCTAAAAGAAACTAACATTTCACATACAACCGCTTTTAGAAAAACAAAGTGGCTTCTTAAAGAACACCTAATCATAGTTGATAAAATTATAATCACTCCCGATGGAAAGAAATTTAGTCTATATCTTAGTACTTTGAAAGCTATTACAGCTAGATATGAATGTTAGCGTAGAGGCTGAGCCAAATTCTGATGTCGCAAGGAAACGGGTCGAGAAGTTTTTCTCAATAGATTAGTACTCCGGTATCTGAAGGTATATACTTTTTTACCAGCATTGACAAAATGATATCTCCTTTATCTGGTTGGGCCGTGATCGACAAATTGAGGTTCCATGGAATATAGACTGTAAGCATAACTATCTTCTACCTTGGTCATATTCTCCAGTTCTCTTCTATAGTACTTGCTTAAAGACGAAATATATATTTGTAGACAGGTCAAAAATAACCTCGCATTAATTATAAGAATACTAGAAAGACTGTTACTGTAGGATGTATTTTCTGTAATACGCCCTATTTTCGTAATAGCTTAAAGGCATGGTTTCCATTACCTGTTCTAAAGTAGTGCATTATCCATAGAAATGCAAGAGGTTCTAAAAGCCTAGCTCCTTCCATTCCTCCTATATCAATAGTTTCCCAGCCTAATTTTGTGAGTATATTAGCTGTAATAGATTTTTTAGCATCCTCATCATTTCCACATATAAACATGGTAGGCGGACCATCAGGGAAATCTGGATGTATAAAGTGGGGATTTCCGACTGTATTGAATGCTTTTACAACTTTCGAATCAGGCAGCATACGTTGGACTTCCTCACCAGCGGAGTCAATATGACCTATGGCTAGCCTTGGTGGCATTCCTTTAGAGAAATCTAATGGATTGGTAACATCAATCACAACTTTGCCCGCAAAATTCTTAGGATCAGCCATTCTTATAGCCTCATCAGTTCCAGCCCACAAAGTCGCAATAATATTTAACTCACCAAACGAAGCTGCTTCCGCAAAAGATCCTGAGGATACTTTTACTTTTTCGTGTTTAGCCATCCATTTAGTTATTTTCTCTTGTTTTGGATTTCGTGATCCAATTTTAACAATGTGCCCAAGGTCAATAAAACCATCACCCAGTCTACGGCCTACATCTCCAGACCCAAGTATTCCAATTTTCACTGGCTTTTACCAATGTAAGAACTACTGTAATAACTTTATGCTTTAAAAGAAGTAAGAAAGCATGGAAAGAGTGAAGGAAGGCCTGGATTACAACTCGTTTTTTAAGATATGTTCGTCAAAAAGCAAGAATGACATATCCCTAATTGTTGGGACAACGACTTAGAAGCCTAGTTTAACTCATCGTGACAAAATATTTGACAATCAATAACTAATGGCCATTCAGATAAATGCTAACAGATAGATCGACAACCTTTGTGGGTGAATAAATGCCTAGCACATTTACTATTGCTATTTTTTCTACTTTAATATTCCAATCAGCTGATATTAATTAGCCGATCAGTCAACAATCCTGTTTGGTTTATTGTCTAGTAATAATATGTTATAGAAAATATTACTAAGTCATTTAATGAATTAAGAACAATCTAGGACTTCACATGTCCTTTCATGTATGAACACCTATGAGTGAATATTGTTTGAAACTGTATATTTGTATTTTATAAAACGTGAATTACGACGGTTCACTCATCATGCTGAATTTTGGTATGATTCCATTGTCAATTCACTGCCTCCAAGAAGTCCAAGATTATACGTCTGTCTAATTTCCTTAGATTCTCTACTAAGTCAGGTTTTATTGGTATATCCTTAGGGGCATGTGCTGCTCTCATTGACCTGACCTTGTATGCTTCTTTAGTAACAG
>JAICVW010000164.1 GCA_025935105.1 Nitrososphaeraceae archaeon | reverse complement strand
TCCACTTGTGTAACGGATCTGCTGCTTCTGCCTTGCGAAAACTATCTAGAAATAATAAAGGTCCTCTCTTGCTATCTCCTTGAAGGTCTTGATATTAAAATAAGTTGAGAATTTGCAAAGAAGCGCTACACATCTTGCCTGTAGTGATCTGATAAATTGACTTCTGACTTTAGGGAAAAAACATAGTCACACATGGCTAAAACATTTTCCTCATTTACAGGTAATATCCTATGAAGGAGATTAAAATATTAGGATGATAGTCCTTCGGTAACATTTTCTATCCTTCTCTCTGATACGGTATCTGAAGTTGAAGTTACAAGGGTAGAAATTAATCGTGGTCATGACTTAGGTTCCGACTTTCGCAACTGGTCCTTTTTCACAGTATTACCATATAAAGCTGACTATATAAGTTAGTATTAGATACAACCTAAATATGAGATTAGTTTAGAAATACGTATCTGTGATGTATTAAGTAGAAACTGCACAACGGCAATATACGTCCTCTACGCCTAATCCTTATCTAACTCTTATATTAAATAGGGTTGACATGGAAGATTCTGGCATGCCAAAATATCATAAACTCCCTCTGGGCGATTGCTCAATAATTATTAACAAGTTAATCATTAATGATAGTAGATGTCACAAATTATTATCAAAGGACGGTATAACAACACGTCACTTCGTCATAGATAGACTACCAGGGATTTTCGAAGGAATAACTATTGATGTCAATTTCCAGAGGAGCAGGATGAATAGCATTAGTAGAATGGTTACGATCACGAAGAACCTTGATGAATATCAATATATCATCTGCTCTGAAATCAGAAATATGCCAGATAGTAACCCTTACAAAATACAATTACAGAAATACAGAGTGCTCACGATCGCTTCATTTGCAACACTTGTCCATCTGTTGTCGTTTCTAGAAGATGACCAAGCCTTGCAAAAGTGGAATTATTTTGCTCAAATATTGTTAACTAGAATCTCAGAGACTCGATTGGAAGCACATTCAAATCAAAAACAAAATAATAACTTAACCAGAAAGCCGATAAGTCCTGTATTTGATTTCTTAGGAATCCGCGAGGACGATATTGATCGTAGGCTGGGCTTCATTTATTAGAACATCGGTAACTTTGAACAACTCAAACATCAAGAAACAAGAGGCTTTCGTAACTCCTGATATGGGGATAGTAAATATGTATGATCGAACCCCCCAAAATCATAAAGTAAATTATTCGTAGATTGGGTCTGGCCAATTTCTAACTTCCTATCAACTTGAGACGTGAAGAAACAAGTTTTTAGATTGTCAAGCGAAACACATTTTTTGCTCCCAATGATACCAGTGCAGGAAATACTGCAGCAGGCTATAGATAGACTTTTACGGATAATAGAAATTGCATATTGGATTACTAGTAAACCGGCCCATGCAATACCGAAGAAATCGAGTGATAAATTTAGTATGAATCCGGCCAGAAATGAAGTAATCTTAGTTTTGGATGCTAGCACAAATATGAGATATCATATAGATGAAACGAGCGAATCCAGAACAATAATATTTTATTTTGAATATGTATAATGCAGGAGTATTCTAATTCGTAGTCTGTATTATGAAGTTAATTGGTTTGCTCAATTGAATGCAGAGAACTAAATTTGCAAGAGGCAAAGGCCATCATAATGGTCGAACGGAGATAAGTCGATAGATAACACCTGACTAGAAGAGTCATTCTTAAGGTGGCTTCTATACAAGCGCAGCATTTACGACATTTATAAAATTCTCTATTGTGGATGGTTTTTTTATTATATTATCGGTCTTCTTCACATCTGGTAATATGCTCAGAAGCTCTGGAACGGCATCTAACGCAGATACAAAAAGGATTTTTATATTTCTATTAATTGCTTTCAATCTATAATATAGTTGTAACCCGTTCAGTCCAGGCATTCTTATATCCAGTATAGCTAAATCATAATGAGATGGATCAACAGTGGCAAAGTGTGTCAAGGCTTCAAAAGCATCTGCAAATGCTTCTACATTGAACCCTTGTGAGACCAACCCTGTTTTAAACGTATAGAGAACGTCTTCTTCATCGTCTACTAGCAGAATAGAACGAGTTCGATTTTGATTAGACTTTTCCTTGTGTTGTCTTGAAGGTAGGTCATTGCGGCATAACGAGAACACGGGGTACTCTTCTGATCTTCCAATCTCCTCAAAATGATAATAGGTCTTGAGCGAAGAAAGCAAGGAGACAGACTGTACTAAATCGTGTAGACCATTACCAATTACTAGACCATTTGGAGGTGCCAGTGAATTTATCTTCGCACATGTATTCATTGTCCGTCCGAATAAATCATCACTTAGGGATGAGTTAGATCTTGCTACTTCTACACTTCCATAATCAGCACTAATCATATAGCTAAGAAGTGGCAAATTTTCTTCGCGTAATTTATCATTAATAGGATCGTGCGCTTCTATCATTGTTATACAACACTCTATTGTATCACCGAGGGATTTTTCAGAGGAACTATAAGGAAAGTAAAAGATCAGGCAATCACCTACATTTTTTATAATCTTTGCTCCAAAATTTCTTGCTATCGCAGCCATTGTATTTAAAAAAATACCATAGTACTCTCTGACCTTCTCTGGACTATCGATAGTAGAAGTAATTCTTGTTGAGTCGACTATGTCAACAAAACATACACAACAATCCTGTGATCTTATAAACCGAACTTCGTCATCAGTGACGTTGGGCTGATGGTCAGAATCACCAGTATGTTGATTCACTGCCGGCATTTTAAGTTCATCTAAACTAACCAGTGTTATATAAGCGATCGAATAGTCGACTTTGAAAGAGTTTGGTTGCAAATCCGCGATAGCCCAACTCAGCAGAATTTCTACAAACTAGAAGAATCGAATTAATTTTACTGACTATACTCCCATACGAAATCTTTCCTTACTATTAGCTCCTTAATACATTGAGCGGTTGCTGTTTAGACCACGTTCGATTCTCTTTCAATCTTCTTATACTTTCTTTCAACCATCTTCCTGTTTATCGTTCTATATGGCTTATTCTTTATTAGCCTGTATCATATTATTACAAGCATTCCTTGGCGGCTGCTACTGTCACTCTTGCTTTCTGTGGTCCTCTTCTTTCCGCTGTTTTCTCATAGAATCTCCCTATATGTTATGTGATAATCACAAGGAATACATGCTAAAGTCTATCAATTTTTGCAAAACCTTCCGGATCTAAAAATCACATGGATGGAGGATGATAGGCTTCCCTCTCTTTACATTGCAAGTTGGGGATAAAGAGGAGCCGACAGTCTACCACGTGAAGATAGAGAGCCGTTTTTTAAAATGTTATATTATTGTTACAAATATTCTAGAGCAATTAATGTGAAACCGCTGCCGTTTCCAACACAACCGGTGATTATGGCATTTATTTTCGCAGCACAAATTAACAGAATGGTTAGAGACACAATTTGCTAAACATCCTTTGAAGAGTTTCTGGATAAAAATATCTCCTCTGAAAAGAAACACCAGCAAAAGAGAATCTCCAATTTCTATCTGACGTAATCATAACAACAGCGAATCATTCGTTTATCAGATTCCATGGTAGATTATCTGTATTCTGAACAGCAATTAAGACCATGGGTAGATAAAGTAAAGCAAATAGAAGAACAAACAAAGATCCTTCGTATTTATTTTAACAATCACTATGATGGAAAGGCTGTGGTTAACGCAATGCAGTTTAAGGAGACGAATGGTATATCAGCATCGCAAGTACTAAATACTTAGCGACATATGTGAAGAAAGAATGTGAAATGAATCAATCATCTTTTCGACTGCATATATGTAGGTGTAGTATTCTGGTTGTTGTGCAGAATATGAAATGATATACGCTTTGTTACCATCTTTAATTCCAATATCCATTGCTCTAATCTCTCCGGCCATTGGATCAGTGTAGGTTTTCACACTCAAGATAACATTAGCTGGCGTTTCATTTGCAGTTGTTCTATTTTTCTTACCATTTTACTCACATGCATTAATCCCAACTAGATGGCTCGAATTTGCACTTGCAATCACACTATATTTCTTTGCTGCAACTATGTTCAAAGAAGTATTCAAAAAAGAAGAGGATGATGAAACCAAAGAACTTGATGAAAAAGCACACAAGTATGGATATATTACAATAGTAAGCTTGGAGTCTGTAGAAAACGCGACCGTTTTGGCTGCACTGACTTTCATAGACATCAGTGGTGCATTGATAGGAGCTTTTATTTCTATTTCGACATATGTAGCACTAGCAATAAACTCTAAACGATTCCTTACCACAATCCCACTCAAGAAACTAAGATTAATTGCAGCAATTCTGCTAACAATAACAGCAACGCCTTTGATAATTTATTCCACCGGTACATATACTGCAGATTGGCTGTCTATTTTTTATCTGCACCATTCTTATTAGGAGTCCTAAAAATAACATATGACGTATATGTATAGGAAAGAAATTGAAGGTTTTATTGAATTAAACCGTAATATTCGTTTCTAGAAATTGCATGAACATGACTTATCAGCAAATTCTCCTTGAAGATAGGATCTGAACTGTGAACCATTTGTGGGTTCCATAAATTGGTATTCGTCTCTAACTTTATATGAAACTTATCGACTTAATTGAATGGGAGTTTACAGAACTAGTTAAGGACAAGTTATGTGAACATGGAAAAGAGGCCTTAATGAGTCGAAAAACATTTGTGCTTATTCGTATACCTGATTCTTGCTATGGCTTCATCCTAGGATCCTGAAGTCTCTTTCTCTTAACATGTTTAAGTCAAGTATCTTAGTTTATGTTATTAAAATATCGTACATCCCATCACGATTAAGACCGTGTTTGTAGATGAGCAATTTGAAACTTGACCTAGTCCAAATTGTTTCTTGGTTAAAGGAAAAAATACCATGATAATTAAGGCACAGAGAGTAAAATGTGCGATTCTTACTGCTTTGGCGGATATTGATTTACAGAAGATTTTAAATGTAGTTATGTATCAATCCAAGTCCGCTAATGAGATAGCAAAAGAAACTGACATTTCCCATACTACTGTTTATAGAAAGATTAAATGGTTAGTTGATGAAAAACTGCTGATTGTCGATAAAATTATAATTACAGAAGAAGGTAAGAAATCAAGTCTATTTCGTACAGTTCTCAAGTCATTTAATGTCAAATATGAATACAATAGTGTAATAGTTGAGGCCGAACAGAATGTGGATACTTTGAGGAAGGTCACAGAAAGATTCCTTTCGTTAGATGAATGAGAAAAGGTAATGCTACAATAACTAATAAAGGACTGAGGAATTAGAACGCGATATCAGAAGGATAATTAGCATAGTTAGAATAGTTCTTTTAACCTGTAGCTGCATCTACGTCTTCTATCATTTTTTTCCCATTCCTTTGTGAATAATAGAATCTAAGCCATAACATCATGCTAAAAAAGAACATTGAAATAACGTGTATTTCTAATCCAACATCACTTTGTATTGGAGAGGGTACAATTATTTTACTATCACGCAGGACGCTTGCTATCTCGCCTAATGTCCAAATTATAATGAATATTGAAATCTGAAACTGAAAGTTCCTGATATTTCTTGATTTAATTGCAAGCCATCCAAATAATCCTAATGCTACAAAAAGCAACATTGTGGTGATATTGTCCATAATAAAAAGCAAGATACCTGGGGTCGATATTATACTCGTCATGTTTTTTGCTCCCAAGTTTTTGCCAAGTTTTGGTTTTGCTGTCTCATAATAAATAATTCCAAAGAATATCAATATGGCAACAGAAAGTGGTTCAAACACTGCTTCTGCCAACATGGTCAGGCCAAAAAATCCAGCTATATGGTATAGGGAATGCACAAGTATGAAAATAGTAAGAATTAACACTAATTTCCTCAATCTGCCACTTAATCTCAAGGTGAGATAGATTGGAACAACAGCAGCAAGAAGAATAAAAATGGCACTAATGAAATGAAGCTGGATTTCTAACATTTTGCAGTATTACACAACCAATGCCTAGATTTACAATAATTGAAGTATAAGATCTCTATATAAAAGCTCACGTTTGTTCTTAATTTTGACCTGCTATTGTTGGAATATGTCCGTTAATCTATCATCTATTGAAACTAGAAGTAATGTATTAACATAGTCGAAAGTCTTCAATATCAATTTGGCTAATTTTCTATACGCCTTCTATAGTCAATGTCTACCTCCATGGCCGCTGACAATATTTTACTTTTAGATTTTGATGATTGTAAGAACATCTTCGTATCCTTAGGGAGGCAATGTCCTCCTATTCC
>JAICVW010000698.1 GCA_025935105.1 Nitrososphaeraceae archaeon | reverse complement strand
TACTATTCATATCCGCTTAAGAGGGGAACACAGAACAAACTGTAAGCGAATACCAGGATACAGAGCTAGACATTGGATTGTTGAAAGGACCCACTCTTGGATGAATAGGTTTAGACGATTATTGATACGATGGGAGAAAAAAGTAGAAAATTACACAGCTATGTTGCATTTTGCTTGTGCATGGATTACCTACAGAGCAGCAGGACTTTTCGCATAGGTTCTTAGTGGGTAAGTAGTAATCTATAGTTAATTCACAATTTTATGAGAAGATCGATAAATATTTTCCTTCTATCTCTTAAGGCGTACGCCAGATTCCAAATAGCATGCTTTCTTCATATGATGCCGTTCTCCCAGATGAAACCATCCCTACGCTCATCAAACGCCCACTACAACACGGTACACAATAATTACTCGAACAAGAATCTATCGCTAAAACTAACAAATTAAGGCTGTTTTAGTCTAGTACATCTCACTTGCCCCATCAGAATAGGATCTGTTTCTCTGTATTGGTCCGATCCGAGGGCTGTCAAAGAATTAGAAAGCAGAGTGTTTTCGACCTTTAGAACCTTGCCAGAATGCTATTGTCTTTTTCAACAGGAAAATTTGAGGTATAATTGTTCACTATTCGTTGGTCGTTCTTATTCATTAATCTAAAAAATTTGCTTGATCAGGAGTTATATCATAAATTTAAGGATCTGCTTATTCCAAATTAATCTATAAATCAACTTGATTCATTCATATGTATTAAATTACAAGCTAAAATACTATAAGAAAATATGATATTAAAGGCATTAAAACAATTTATTTATGAAGCATATACAACTTATTAGAGTGATCTCTACAAATGAAGTTAATGATATTTGTGATCTTTGATTTTATTAAAATTACAAGCGTCATCGGATGGCAACAAGCAAAAGCACACGGCGATAATGGATACGAAAAGGGTTCCTGCAACGATCAGCATTCAGACTTTCTCAAATGTCCGCAAAGAGACTCAACTCCTTTTATACTCCCTTTCCCGTGAAAGAATCCGGTTCTAACTATTGCATTTATACTGTACAATATTGTTGACATAGTTAATCCCTGGACTAGAATGTGAACAACACAGTAAGCTTAGCAAGCACTGGAAGTTTAAAATTACGGCTAAGCAAATTCCAAGCGTTTGGTTAGAACATTACTCATTCTACCAATTAAAACCCAAAAAAATAGATTCGATTCCTTTCTTTCCAATATCACACTTGAACTACCCGGTGATGTTACTTAAAAACAGGCAAGCCGTGTAATGAAATATTCGTGTATTCTTTACTAATTTGAATTTGTGAGGGTGAATCCGCCTTTCTTTCTATATTCAACTTAAGAAGTACAGTATTACCTATATTATTATACGGTAGACACACTACAGCCCTAATTTCAGCCTCGTATGAAAGAGATGGTCTCTTGATAGCAAATGCTTCAAAAATATTCCACTCATCTATCCATTCATGATTAAAGTCGACAAAATTAACAGATCATATCCAGATAATATCATCAGTCATTGCAAAGCTCTCCTTCAGATCTCCTATCATAGATTGATTCGCAATTCCAGTTTTTGTACGTACACTGTTGAACAAATATAAGTAAAACAAATGTACTATTCCTTTCTATTCCCAGGTACACACAGACCTTCTCGACCTAGCCAAATGAGTTATATTTATGCTTCAGTTTAGTGATCGCTGCTACCACTAATACAACCATTACAAGACTGACAAGTTCATGAGTCATCCACGGGACTAAAGTATCTATGAATAATCGTGGGCGGCATTATAATAGCGATCTGGCAATAGTAAAGTATTGGCAACACCTAAG
>JAICVW010000608.1 GCA_025935105.1 Nitrososphaeraceae archaeon | reverse complement strand
CGTGGAAAGATTCTTTATTTGGATGGCTCAAGAGTTTCAGAAGAATCCAGACACGATATGAAAGACTAGCATCACTCTATTTAGGATTCATTCAACTTGGCTGCATAATGATCCTAATGAGACTTTTCAGATGAGTTCATGATATCCACCAAACTCTATTGTCTGATCCACGAACAAAGACATCTATTCTACTAGGATCCCATGAAACTGCGGCAGGATCAGAAGTTAGATTTACACCAGGAGGATGACCTAAGGATTGTTGCCAACCAGCAAATCTTCCATTAAAATATGGGTTATAACGTAAAGTATGGTCAGGTGCAACTATAAAGACACTAAGATGACCTGTACCCCAAGTAGAAACCGATGGACCTGAAATATTTTGCGCAGATACGCTCTGTATTGGAACAATAGTGATACCTATGCTTGTTACCAGCAGTGCTACAATTATTGTAATGATTGTCTTTTTTGTTATATAGATAGTGGCAACTGGAGGAAAAATCCTTGCTCTTTTTTGTAACATTTCTGTTGGTATACCCAGATTTATAGTATTTAATCTCTTATTAGCAAGATTTAGTATAAATTGAAAAGGTTTTCTAGTCTAGGTTTTTATTATAAATCACGTGACTACATGTCACAGATAGCCGAGGGAGACATCCGTATAGATCCAGAATTGGCTCGCGCAAGATATCCACAAGATACAAAGATCAGCTTAGTGAAAAAATTGCAGATTATCGCTGGCTTGTAGAGGAGACATTAGCATCGTTAAAAGCAAAATATTCACAAGAAAGTGGGTATCACACTTCAAAAGAATCCAAGAATTCTGTATGTAAACCAATGTTATTGGAGGTGAGAACAAGTAGAAAACAGTTATCGAGAATGCTTCGAATAATTCTACTAAACCCATAAGTAATAATATCTGATAAATTGTTCCAGTTAATGTTAGTGCAAGACGCATCTTTCATTCTACAGTATTGGCCACTCTTAGCTGGTATTAATTGTCAAACGGCTATAGTAAGCCATTTGTTCAGGTGTAAACGCACTAATTGGGGGTAGGCCATAATAAGAACCATCTTCTGCATGCATCTTTTACTCTTGCTCAATTAATGTTAACGGTTCATACTTATCTCTTTTATCATCTGAACTAAAGCCGCTGCCGACATCCATATTAATTCCAAGCATCTCAGTTTTCTTTGTCAAGTCTTGCATCTCCAGTACCCAAGGTCCAGAACTTGTAAGTTGACTCATTGACTCATTAATTTCCTTGATTAGCCTCAAGTACTCGACCTTCTGCTTCTGTGGCGTTTGCTCGCTATGGAATTTTTTAAGCCTCAAATGATGCCAGAGCCAATGCATCTAGGGATTTTTTATAGCTCAAAGCATAAAGTCCTTGAGCCATTTGATACACGTATTGCCTAGATCGGTTTCTTAGACATTCTATATCTCTGTAAACCGTTGCACGTGGTATGTTTAGCTCGTCTTTTATCAATTGAGGACTGGCTCCCTGAATCATTAAGTGCCAGATCTGATCCCTTCTTGATTCGATAGTCTTCTGTGAGTTTTTAGGCAAATCCTACACTTATAGAATAGATACGCACGAAATTATAGCTTTTTCCCATAAATTAAAAAACTCAATTATTTCATTATCCCGCACCAACTCCACGCTCCACCAGGCTTATCTACCGGAGGTATACCTATTATGGCTAGAAATGCGTCGCTTTTGTACATTTCTGGGTTTTGTACTTTTTCTTTTTGCATATTATTGATAGTACTACAACACGTAAATATACCCTGTCTGGTTCCATCGTTTCGGCCCTGCAGTATTGGAGCTATTGGCTTCCGAACTTAATGGTATATGGGACAGTGAAAAGACGAATAAATTATGGGGAGAAGGTTAGTTTGTCTTCTAAGTTACTTTGCAGATTTGCACGGACCAACGGTGAAGGTGCCAGCTGATATGTGATAATTAGGGTGTGGACCATACAAGCCTAAATTAGGTTGTGCACCGTTAACCGTAGAAGCTACGGTAGAAATTCGACTCTGACTAATCAATGCACCCGGCTTGACAGAAACACTGGAGTTTACATTTACGATTGATGATGAATTGGTGTGGTTAGTGCTCGTAGAATTAGTGCAGCCATAAGCATTTGAAAAAATAGTCGTGTTGGTAATTAAGATTGCTGCTGTCACAGATATTGTCATTCCACTTATCCAAAGTAGGTTATTCATACTTGTCTTCATGAAATTAACTATAAAAATACTTTTGATCGGGGCTAAGGAGAATAATGGCTAATAGCTAGTGACCCTCTAACCAATTAACCAACTAATGCTAATGTTTACTGATATCTCCTGCGGTCCTGCAATAATTGGAGTGGCACTAGCAGTAGGTGCTAGCTTAGCTGCCATTGCCAGCGGTTGAGGGCCAGGTGGACTTTGATCAAGCTCATTAAGATTAACTGATTTTACTCCTATTATTTTTAAACCTAGTGCTGATGCCGCAATATCGGCCTTGTTTCT
>JAICVW010000351.1 GCA_025935105.1 Nitrososphaeraceae archaeon | reverse complement strand
CAGATGTAGGCCCATTAACAATAGAGAATTTCAATGGTATTGAGGTTTCATTGTATGTGAGATCGTCATCATTTCCATTCAATATGGCAGTTATTGGGGTGTCTTCATTTGTTACAATGTTTTTACTATCTACAGCTTTTGGTATATGATTGACATGATTAACTGTGACTGATACTGTTCCATTAGCATTGCCCCCTCGACTGTCAGACACTCCATAGATAAAGCTATCCTTGCCAAAGAATCTAGAGTTAGGTCCGTACGTTATTGTATCGTCATTATTGATGTGTGCTGTTCCATGTAATGGCTGTTTAGTGATTTTTGCAGTATGGATAGGGTCATTATCAATATCAGTGTCATTTGAAAGCATGTTGATAGCTACGGGAATACCCTCCTTCGTTGTAGCAGAGTCATTTCTTGCAATTGGAGCATGGTTGAGATTTTTTACCTTCGGATCGGTAGAGTATAGTTTTACATTATCCAAAAGAAGCCCATATGTATCAAATGTAGGAGGAGACACATCGTAGTGATCGAAAATTAGGCTTGCATTTGTAGGAGTATGTACAACTATATTTCTTTTTATTGTCTGATATGGACTATTACTTGGAAGTGTGAATGATTCATTATACAAATTTCCTAAAGATACAATGACTTTGTTAGTATCGCCTCTAAATGAGCCTGCTAGATCGAATTGTAGAGTATAATTTCCGGGCGTCAGTGAAAAAGTTTTTTTCGAAACTAGTTTTCCAGGACCAGTTCCACTTCCGTCTAAATCAATATAGAGACCGTAACCAGGCTGAAAATCAAAACCACTATTTATTCCTATCACATCTACACTTCCCTTTTTGACATCCCAATTTAATAGATGTGAACAGGCAGCATCGTAGCACAGGGTGGGATTTCGCTTGTTTTCCCTATTAAAATTGTCGTTAAGTAGGATTGTGGCATTAGCTGGAGGTTTAGGACCTTGATTGTCAGGATTTACAGTATACGTCAGTGTGTCTTTGCCTACTCCACCATCTTTATCAGTTGCAGTCAGTGTTGCGTTGAACTTTTGTGTAGAATCTGCTGGATCATTTAAGGTATATTCATGAATAAGAGAAGCACTTTTTAGTGTCAAAATTGGACTTCCATCGCCGAAATCCCACTGGTATGTCAAATTATCTACTGGGAACGCAGGATCGAAGATGCCTGGTTGTATGAGGATTTGGGCGCCATCATAGATAGTTTGGGGTAGACCTAAATTGACTCTTGGAGGAACATTTAGCACCTGTACAAATCTAGTTACTTGACTAGCTTCTTCCTGATCATCGACTATCGTTAATTTTACTGGATATAATCCATTATCTGGAAAGTTATGGCCTATTGCAGTAGGTAGTGCTCCTGCAGAAATAGTTTTGTCTCCCCAGTCCCATTTACGATATACTATCTTTCCACCATCTGGGTCAACTGAGTTGTCAGTAAAATGGACTTCAGCTCCTTCATTTGGTATGGTTGGTGTATAAGTAAAGGCAGGAGTAGGCGGCCCGGACAATATCTTTTGTATTGCAGAGAACTTGGAGGATTGACCAGTTGAATCTACTACTGTGAGTGTAACATTGTATGTTCCTGTTCCTGTCGGGAATGTGTGAACAGGATTTATTTCAGTACTATTTGCACTTTTATCACCAAAGTTCCAATTCCATGAAACAATATCGTTATCAGGATCTGTAGATAGATTCTTGAATGATATAGTATGATTTGATGTTTGTTGAGCTGTCATTACTTTTAGTTGATGGGTGATGATACTAGTTGTGCTTCCATAATTATTCAGAGGACTGTATTTGACATATTTTGCAAGAACAGCTTTTGGCAGTGCAAACTCTTGAAGTTGACCATTGTTGAGCACGGTTCCATGAAAGACTGTCTTGAATGCAGAATCATCTGAAGTAGAATTGGAGACAGCAATTTCAAAGTCACGCACATTTGCCGTGGTTGTCTTATCCGGATATGGCATTACTTTGACCTTGTCTATTAAATAGCCACCAACAGCTTTGTTTTGGGGAAGACCAGCGAGAAGTATCTTTGCCCATTGATTGGTCGCCGATTTGCTACCCCAATAGAAGTCTGATGTGCTATTAGAGTAATCCAACATTTTACTTGGAGGAGTAAGTGTTGATGGACTGCCTGTTGAATTTATCACCTGTGCCCCTGCTTCTAATAACGCAACGTTTCGCTCTTCAGTACTTTGAGGACTGAAAAATGTAATAGGTGGTCTGCCATTATCTGGCGTGTTTGGATTACAATCATCATCTTTCCCATTACCAATTATTTCTTTCATTCCAGGATTTATAGAAGGGTCATTGTCGTTACAATCTAGATTAGCATTCCAACCATCATGATCTTTGTCAGGCGTAATAACATTAGCCTGCCATACCTGCTTGATAGTTCCATCTTCTATCGAATTAGCATCTTTCACATCAGCTTCAATAGTATGAAAACCTATATCATTACTTGTGGGATGATAGATAAAAGTATTGTTGGCTGAAGCCGCCACTTGTGAACCGTCTAATAACCAGCTTATTTTAACAGGGTCGACTTCGGCCTGGGACACGGAGATACTAAATGGTAGTGAAGTATTTGCAAGTACCGCCGGAAATGTTGTGTTGGGAAATATAGAAGTAATTTTTGGATGCAATTTTACTACAGTAATAGGTGCGTAAGCAATACCTGAATGTCCAAAGCTATCTGATATTCGCAGTCCAACATACCCTGTAAATGCTTTGTTAAACGTAACAGAGGGTGTCGGGCCAGTTGCATCATCGAATTTTCCATCGCCCTTTAGATCCCATTCATATTTAGTTATGTTATAACGGGGTTGGCTAGCAATAGTAGACCCATTCAGTACAAGCGGATTTCCTTCAGTAGCTACATATGGTCCACCTGCATTAGCGATAGGAGAGCTAAAAGAGAGAAAGGGATAAGTTCGTGCGAGATTATCTATAAGGTTAGTAGAATTGTTAGAGAGCGCTTGGAGTGTTGGTATCATACTGGCATCTAGGGTCTTAATTTTTTGTATTTCATTTGATAATTCTTCATTGGTTACAGAGGAAAAGTTGAAAGATACAAAAGTATTTTGTATTTGATTAATGTCTGTATCTGTGAAGCCACTATTCTTTAAATCTCTTATTAAAGTGCTGTTAAAACCATGAGCAGCTACTTGTTGTTGACTAGCCAGTATTGCTGGGATATCCGCAGACGTTAGTTGCGGTCCCCCTGTATTATTAGATAAGACCGAATCAAGAGACGTTAGGAGATCATCAGTTCGATGGGTCTGGCTTTGAAGTATGTTAAAATAGCGTTTCATCTCCATGAGGTGTGTAACAGTCCATTTTGGGTTGCCGTTCATTTCAGCTCCTTGATAACGCTCGAATGATTGAAGAATAGCATTTGTGATAGCCGCTTCATTAGCAAGTTGATTGCCTACTTGATTGAAGGAAATAGCAAAAGGATCATTACTCGTGCTATTTGTACTATTATTAAGACCAAATATCGCAGTGAGCTGCTGGTAATTAGTGTCAGGTGGATCATTGGCTAAGGCACTGTCAGCTTTAATATCATTAACCAATGGATCTACTTTAACGCCTAGGTATAAGTTCAAAGCATAGACTGCTAGGCCTTCCATAGCAACACATGCTTTTGTTATAACATCTACTGCTTCAGGAGCTTGGGTTATTAACGATACACATCTTGACGTAATTGCATTGGCAAGTCCAGTTTTCATAGCAGCGTAGGCTCCAAGGACCTGTTTCTGAAGCGCAAATAATGCTACTTGTTTCAACCTTGCCTCATCCTTAAGCTTGTGCATCTCGAAGAAAGCATGTGCTTGAATGGCTGGATCATAGTCATTTAGGTTAATAGTAAACGCGTCAGGAATTAGAACATCTTCATCAGAATTATAGTGATTATCTTGGCAATTGTCAATTACTATAGAGTAAGTGTGACCATCTTGTAAGCCCTTTCCATCTGGCGGCAAAAATGCGATAGGTTCATAATCAAAAGATATTCCGGTAGAATCTCCAACTGGACTTGGTTGGCCTCTAACATCAGTTAATTCCTGGCCATCGATTACAGAAGGTATTAATACAGT